>CALDTK010000030.1 GCA_937924035.1 uncultured Saprospiraceae bacterium
ATAAGGAGCCACTTGCGTCGATTGAGTGTATCAATGAAAAATTGAAAGTCCATAGTATTTCAGACTGGCTGGCCGTGGGAGGTCGTGCGCAGTATTGTGTTGTTAATCAGAAAGTCGGAGCGCAAAGCTAAAAGCCTTTATAAGCGAAATCAGTACCAGAAGTAGGTGATTTGCAGCTATTTGGCTAAACTACGCCGTTGAGGAGTACCAAATAGCCAGCAACAAGCAGAAAGCTTTAGACGTATTAACCTTATACGATGGTAAACGTCACTATGTTCCTTTGATGTTCATTAGCACTTCAACAATAACAGAAAATGCCATTTATTGGTTATGGTGTTGATTGTGAGGCTGTTATTTGAAAGTCAAAAGGGCTATGTGAAGAAAATCAAGTCAAAGTGTACGTAGAAAGTAAGCAAACATACTTTTTGCCCTGACAGATTGCATTATCGCTTAAAATGAAAAAACTTTAAGACTGAAAATTTCTGCAATTTTGGTCGAACAAGCATTCCAATAAATCGGATTTATGAATTTCTTATCCCCTGGACTTCTTTGGGCACTAGCTGCGCTTGCGATTCCGATTCTTTTACACCTCTTCTACTTCAGAAGGTTTCGCAAGGTTGAGTTTAGTAATGTCCGATTTCTTAAAGAAGTGAAAGAGGAGACTCAAAACAGGTCTCGCTTGAGAAATCTATTAGTCCTAGCCTTACGCTTATTGGCTTTTGCTGCACTAATTCTCGCATTCGCTCAGCCTTTTTTAGCCTCCGATGAGGTGAAAGAAGAAGAAACTGCTGCAGTTTCCATATTTATAGACAATAGCTTTAGCATGTCTGCTCAAGCATCTGATGTGTCCTTGTTGCAGAAGGCTAAGCAGCGGGCATTAGAAGTGGTTCGCACCTATCCACAACAAGTCGAATTTCAAGTCATTACAAATGAACTAACTGGTGCAAGTCAACGACTTTTGTCGCAGGAGGACGCACTCGCTGCGATTGATGATATCGAGTTGAGTCCAGATAGTCGCATTGCTAACGAAGTCCTTGCTCGCATGGAGCAGTTGCATGCAAATGAGTATCAGGTTCCAGCCTACATTATTAGTGATTTCCAGCGGTCGCAATTCGATCAGGCAAAATGGGAGAGTGATATTGTCCTTTCGGCAAAACTTGTCCCAATTAGTGCTGTCGTTGAACGTAACGTTAGCATCGATTCGGCCTGGCTAGGGCAACCTGTGCAATTAGCGGGAGAAGCAATCGACCTTATTGTTCGTCTCACCAATCATGGCAATGAAGATGCAGAAGCCGTGCGTTTGAGTGTACGTGCAAATGGTCGTCAGCAGCCTTTTGGAACAATGGCTGTAAGTGCAAATTCTACACTAACGGATACGCTTAGATTAGCTTCTGTCGATCCAGGCTGGGTGGATGCTGTCATCGAGATTACAGATTTTCCAGTCGAGTTTGACGACAAGTACTACCTGAGTTTTTCCGTAAGGAATAAACTGAAAGTACTCTCTGTTACGGACGGACCTTTAAGTCCATATGTAGCTTCGGCATTCCCTCGCGGGGGTGCTATCGAACTTGAGTCTCAACGCGCAAGCAATGTCAATTACAGTAGCCTCTCAAGTTTCGACTTAATTGTGCTAGATGACATAAAGGCGGTGAGTAGTGGCCTTGTTCAAAGCTTGACGAGTTACATAGACGATGGTGGTAAGGTGCTCGCCTTTCCTGCTGCAGATGTGGATCAAGCAAGCTTCAATAAGCTTCTTAGCGTGGCCAAAATTTCAGGAATTGGGAGTTTTAGCGAAAGCGAGCAAAGCGTAGGCAGAATCAACACAAACTCATTCGTTTTTAAAGATGTGTTCGAGCGTAATCCGCGCAATATGCGCCTACCTACAACAACTGGTCGTTATGCGTTGAGTGATGCTCGGAGTGAAGTAATCTTAAGCTACAGGGATGGACGTCCATTCATGATCGGCAATCAATTAGGACAAGGATTCCTTTATGTATGTGCTTCTCCGCTTTCGCCAAAACAAAATGACTTAGTTCGTAACGGTGAAGTTTTTGTCCCAATGCTCTATCGTATGGCACTTTCCGGTGCTTCTGCTCAGCCAATAGCCTATACGATTGGAGCAAACCAGACAGCTTCATATGCCAGTCCTAAAGCGGAAGAAGCTGCACTTAGACTTGTTGGTGACAAAGGAGACTTCATACCGATTCAACGCACGTTGCGTAATCGCATTCTTTTATCGTTTGGTGCGGCTCCGAAGGAGTCTGGCTTCTACAAATTGAAGGATAGTCAAGACAGTACCATAGCTCAGATAGCATTCAACTTTGATCGCCAGGAGTCACCTCAAGCTTTCCTATCCGAAGCAGAATTGGCTGATACAGGATTGGATGTATTTGCAGGCAATGCCACTGGATCGCTCGAAGCTGCACTTCAAAGTGACGTAAATGGTAAAGCATGGTGGCCTTACCTATTGATGATAGGGCTGTTAGCCTTGTTGATAGAGTCCTTGGTGCTAAGATTTTGGCGTCCAGAACGTGGTAATGTAGCTATGGCGAAAGCAGCCTAGGGTTTCGTATCCTTGGCCTAGCGCTGAATAGGATATGAAAACAAGGCTAAAGCTTTTACTATCGACTTTTGTGAGCATCGTAGTGATGTGGCCGCTTTTTTTGGCGCAGCCGCAGCTCGCCCCTGTGCTTAAGAATCCACAGCAAGTATTCTTCGAACAAGGTGGAGACGCCTGGAAGAATATCTATACTGTTGCTTATCACACTGTCCATGATGAAGGGCTCATCGAAACGCAGGCCTTCAACTATCCCGATGGTGAGCATATCGCCTTTGCAGACGGTCAGCCACTACTCACATGGATACTTAAGGTAGCGGGTGTTGATCGTGTTGAGTCGGTATTCGCTGTAGTTCAGCTTCTTCCTTTTGTGGGATGTATTCTGGGAGCAGTGCTACTTACTTGGCTATTAATCAGACTAAAAACGCCGTTGCTTTATTCGATTTTATTTGGGGTTGGGATTGCATTGCTAAGTCCGCAGATGTTAAGGGCGACTGGTCATTTTGGACTTTCATACGTTTTTGCACTTCCATTGCTTCTGCATCTTTTACTTTCTTGGAGTAAAGAGAGAAGCTGGAAAATGGTTGGTTGGATGGCCTTAACCACCATCCTTATGGGGCAGCTTCACTTGTACATGATCGCAGAGTTTTTGCTCCTAGCCAGTCTTTTCATGCTGTTCTCACAGCTGGCAGGTTGGAAGGGATCAGGGCTCAAGGTTCTTGTTCAAGTAGTGACGCTCGCTATTGTGAGCTTTGTGGTAAGCAAAGGTCTGATAGACCTCCTTTGGCCTATCTTAGATAGACCTGCAGCACCATATGGCTTGAAGGCTTTTACAACTTCTTGGGAAGAACTCATCATAGATAGAAGTTTGCCTTGGTGGGAGTGGTTTGATAAACATGTTGCCAAGATTAGAAAGCCAGGTGGGTTTGAAAGCAGGGGGTATGTAGGGATTATCTCAGGGGTTTTTATACTGTATTTATTGGTGAGATATTTCTTGGCAAGAATTCTTTTTTATCCATTTATGAAAAAGAAGAGCGGCGTAACATTTAGTCATATTGTTAATGGTGAAGTGCGAACGGTGGCTGTGGTCTTAAGTTTGATTTTTTTCGTTTCGTTTTTCCTGGCTTCAGGACTCCTATTGGAGCTTCCAGGGTTCGAGCTTGTACTTGATAGACTTGGTGCGATTCGTCAGTTTAGAAGCTTAGGTAGATTCATTTGGGTAGGGTATTACGCTATTCAGATTGCAACCGCAATAGTGTTGACTTCTTGGTGCCTTCTAAATGCCGAGCAGTCTCATCGAATAGGCGAATCTTTTCGAATGTACGCCTGGCAGATTGTACCCGTTGTGTTAGGAATCCTACTGATTTGGGAGGGTAACGCCAGCCTTTCTGAAATCTATGCCAGCCCTGCTGAACAGCAATATAAGGTAAGTGAATGGGCAAGTGCGATGGGTGATCCCTCTCAATACCAAGCGATTTTGCCTCTCCCTTATTTTCATGAGGGGAGTGAAAATTACTCACCACTTTCAAAGTATGGACAAGCTGGTCCTAGTACTTTTCTGTCTTTACAAACGGGGTTGCCCAACATGGGGGTAAAGATGAGTAGGCAAAGTGTATCGCAGACTAGAGAAAGGTTGGGATTGAATATGCCGTGGGTTGAAACTCCCAAAATCCTATCAAAATTGGATGAATCTAAACCGATTATAATCTTAGTGCAACTAAAAGCTGTTCAGGAAAATGTAGCCGACGACAGTTCGCATAATTTCAAAAATTGGTTGAAAGAAACAGATACGCTTTATGTCGATGATGATGCATTGGTATTGAAATTTTTACCCTCGAAAGAGAACCTAGATAAAGTACTACTCAATTATTGTTCGGTATGGGAAGGTGTCCTAGCTTCATCAGCAAAGTTTGAAGGCAAGACTTATGCGAATCCATTGTCAGATCATGGATGGGAATTGGGGACGGAGAAATATGGCATCTCTAGTACAAGCGGTGAGTATCAAGAGCTAATTCGATGGAAACGACCTGCTAAAGCCCCTGGCGCGCTAAAGGTAAATTTCATGGCTTTTATTGGTTCCGATGGTCAAGTCTATAATTCATTTGAATTGAGAAGTACGAATGTTTCTCAAGGGAAAACGAGTCTCGTGCGCAAAGTGATTCCGGCATTTGATACCCATCAATACCTTGGAGACTGGGCACACTTAAGCATTGAAGTCCCAAAAGAGGCGACTGGGAGTGAGCTGTCGATTTGGGGGAAAACCTTTCGGCATGTTGCTGTAAATGACCTTACGATTCGTAACCTGGTGGTTGTTCCAGCCGGTGAAGAGGTAATTTGGGATACCCCAAATGGTAGAATGAAAGATGGATTTCTAGTTCAAACATGTGACTAGTTTCGCCTTGCACTAGACCGATGCGATAGATGCTCGATGTCCAACTTGTTGTTCCATGTTTCAACCCTCGCGATGGTTGGGGTGATCTACTCGTGGAACGGTTTGGGAGTTTGCGAGCCGCAATCCCAAAAGTAAAGATTGGACTTGTGCTTGTAAACGATGGTTCGACAACTGAGCTTGATCAAGAGCAATTGGACAAAGTCTTAGCAATGAAAGATGTCCTTTTTATCGAGCATGCTATCAATATGGGCAAAGGAGCCGCCATCAGAACGGGGGTCAAAGCGAGTTCTGCGTCGTTTATTTTAATGACGGACATTGATTTGCCTTACACGCAGGCCAGCATGCTAAGCGCCTGGGACACACTTAAATCCAACGGAGGAATTGTTGCTGGCCAACGTTCGTCTGAATACTACGTACATGTTCCATTCTTCAGACGAATGCTTTCACGTGCACACAGGGCTATGATGAAATTTGTTTTTCGCCTTCCTGTTAGCGATAGTCAAGCGGGTTTGAAAGGTTTTGACGAAAGTGGTAAAGAGATATTTCTGCAAACCAAGATCAATAGGTTCTTGGTCGACTTAGAGTTTCTCGCACGTAGCAACAAAAAAATTACGGTCCATCCTGTTCCCGTGAATCTGCGTCCTGCTGTTGTTTTCACTGACTTTGGACTAGGAATTCTACTTAGTGAAATAGGTAATTTCTGGAGTGTGATGAAGGGCGCTTGGTTTGGTTGGTAAATGAGGTTTGGGTACATCCCATACAGTCCTAGTTTTGCAGCGTGTCAGCTACTTACGTCAAGTCCGTCTTCGTCAACGACCCCAAAAGCCCTTTTCACAAGAAAAAGGTCAATCTTTTGCTCTCCAAAGCGGGCGTTTCCGTTAACCCTAAGGTCCTTCCGAAACGTCATACCGTAATCGATGTAAAAGGACTTTGCGTCAGCCCTGGTTGGGTGGATATTGGTGCAGCTGTGGGTGAACCAGGAAATGAACAAAGAGAAACTGTTTCAAGCCTGCAAAAGGCTGCTCAAAAGGGGGGATTTACAGATGTTTTGGTTTTGCCGGAAGGCGACCCAGCGATAGAAACGAGAAGTGCCGTAGAAGGCTTGCTCGCCCGAGCAAATGATATAGGCACACACGTACATGTCATCGGTGCAATCTCAAAAGGTAAAAAGGGTGTAGAACTTGCTGAACTTGGAGACATGTCGAGGTCAGGCGTTATGATGTTTTCAGATGGGCTAGAACCCATTGAAGATGCAAAATTGCTACAGGTTTCACTTGACTATGCAAAGCCGTTGAATGGAACATTAGTTGTGCAGCCTGGTGATCGTCGACTCTCTTTACATGGTCAGGTTCATGAAGGCGTAACGAGCACCGTGATGGGCTTGCCAGGCTTCCCGGCTTTATCAGAGGAGGTTGGTTTAGCAAGGGATCTTTCGCTGCTTAAAAATAGAGGAGGAAGACTCCATATTCAGGCGGTGTCACTTGCAAGTAGCATAAAAACCTGTGATTCGCTCAAAAAGAAAGCGAGTTTGACTTACGGAGTTCCGATTCTGAATTTGTTACTCACAGAAGAGGCGACCCAAAATTACGATGTAAATACCAAAGTGCTGCCACCGCTTAGGCCAGAAAAGGATCGAAAAGCCTTAATGAAGGCAGTTATTGACCGCCGAGCTGATGCACTAGTTAGTAATCATCAACCTCATGAAGCAGAAGCCAAAAAAGTAGAGTTTCCATATGCATCGTTTGGTGCAGCTACAATAGAGATCGCTTTCGGTATGGCGACGAGTGCATTGGGTGATGCGCATGTAGTCGCTGAATATTTCGGCATCAAAAATCGAGGCCTGGCTGGACTGCCAGAAATGATCGTTCAAGATGGAGAGGATGTTGAATTATCCTTCTATCTGCCTGACGCAAAATTTGACGCACCTACGTCATGCTCCTTCAGTATGGGCTGTAATGCGGCTGTGCAAGGAAAATCTCTAACAGGTCAGCCTTTTGCCATATTTTGCCGAAGAACGTGGAGCAAAAGCTAAGCCTCCGTCGTATTAATTTTTAACTAAAAAACTTTCTGAAATGTCAACTTTCGATACATCGATTCAGCATCAAGATGCCCCAGTTTGGTCATCAGCTATCAAATGGGGCCTCATTTCAGGAGGCATTGGGGTAGTGCTTACCATGTTGTTTTATAACATGGGTATGATGGACCCAGAAAATGCTTCGAATTCTTGGATCTCAACCGTAGCTATTCTTGCAATTGGGTTTTTAATTGTTTACCTAGGACTTAAAAACTATAGAGACTCTCAAAACCAAGGCCACTTGACACTTGGAAGAGGAGTAATGTGGAGCATATGCTATGGCCTAATAGCAGGCATTATCGGTGCGATTTTCTCGTTCATTTTCTTCAATTTTTTAGCTCCAGATTACATCACAGGTATCATGGAATTCCAGATGGCCGAAATGGAAGAGCAAGGCATGGGAGAGGACGAATTAGAGGCTGCGACTGCAATGATGGGAATTTTCATGAACCCTTTTGCATTTGCGATAATCGGAATTATCTCTCAACTATTTTACGCACTTGTTGAAGGGCTCATTGCTTCTCTCATTCTAAAAACTCGATAGTTTTTTGTCTAGAGCAATCCTTTACGGCTTCGCCGGTGCTGGCGTAGTTGTGTCCATAATGGCTGTGATTTATTCGCAGTCTAGGGAGTTATTTCTTTCTCCGATTTTTCAGTGGTCTTTACTGATTCCGTACCTCATCTTTATGGTGTTGGTGCTAATGAAGCGGCCTTCTTATTTTAAAGGATCTGCTATCCGAACGGCGTTAGTCACTTTCTTGATTATTAATGCCTGCTATTACCTCTACACCTTTTTGCTGTACGAGGTAATTGATCCAGGCCTCTATCAGTTGCAAAGTGACCTCATGATAGCTAATTCAAAAACTCACAACTTGGGTACGCCAGGCGATGTGAGCCAGCGGCCTGAGGTTATGTATGCCCCTGAAAGCTTGAAATATACTTTTAGCAAGGTTATGCTTTGGTATGCGCAAGGCGCCATTTTTGGTGCTGCAATTTCATTCATCTTAGGAAATATCTTAGGAAAGAAAGAACCTGAAGAATGAGGGCAATAGGTAGATGATGATTGTAATTCGTCTTTGATGAACGAAACGCCTTTTTCTAACACTAAGAGTTTCTTGACTTCGGCTGTAAAGTGGGGACTACTACATAGTGCAGTTTGTATCGGCATTGCTTTCGTTTTTAAACTTCTAATGAATGCGATTCTCAGGATTGGGCTGACGGGTGTGATAGTGATTGGAGCGTACAATGTTATGTTCTATTCCATTTGGCTTGTTGTAAGCTATTTCTTCTTCAAGATGGGACTAAGCGAGTATCGTGATCGTATCGATGCCAGGGCTCTATCGATAAAATGGACCTCGGTTTTTACTTCTATATTTCTCTTGATATATGGTGCCTATCGAATCACGATAACCTATCTCAGTCTAGGATCCATGGGCTTCACCTCAGAAGCTATGAGGAACTACGAGATGATGAGTTTGGCATTTTATCCAGTATTGGCAGCTGTAGTTTTAGCCACGGTCATTTTATTTTTAGAGGGATTGGTGGTTGGATGGATGCTCCAAAGCCGCGCCACGGTTTAATCCTAGCAGAAGTAACACAATCCCAACGATCAACGTAAGTTTGTCCGAGATGCATACCTCCCAATATCTGCTCGATTTGAGCATCGTCGTTCCCGTCTATAATGAGGAAGAAAGCCTGCCCGAGCTAGAGGCTTGGATTGATAAAGTATGCAAAAGAGAGTCTATCAGCTACGAAGTCTTTCTCATCGATGATGGTAGCGATGACGCCTCTTGGAAAGTAATTGAGTCGCTATCTCGTAAGAACAGCAGCGTCCGTGGACTGCAGTTCAGAAGAAATCAAGGCAAATCAGCAGCGTTAAATGCTGGTTTTGAGCGCGCTAAAGGAGAGGTTGTTATTACAATGGACGCTGATCTTCAAGACAGCCCCGACGAAATTCCTGGATTGATTTCAAAAGTCTTGGATGAAGGGTTTGACCTCGTGAGTGGGTGGAAGCAGACCCGCCATGACCCTCTTTCTAAAACGATTCCTAGCAAGTTTTTCAATGCGGTTACTCGACGCATTAGCAAAATTGAACTCAATGACTTCAATTGCGGGCTTAAAGCCTATCGCAACGAGGTTGTCAAAAGTGTAGATGTCTACGGTGAAATGCATCGCTACATTCCTCTTTTGGCAAAATGGGCTGGATTCTCCAAGATCGGAGAGAAAATAGTCGAGCACCGAGCAAGAAAGTACGGTGTGACCAAGTTTGGCTTGGAGCGCTTTCTCAATGGATTTCTTGATCTACTCACGATAACCTTTGTAGGTAAGTTCGGTAAGCGACCGATGCACTTCTTCGGCCTTTATGGAACCTTAGCTTCGGTGATCGGCTTTATTTTCTTAGCCTACTTAAGCATCGCTAAGCTATTTGGGGGGGAATACGGTATTGCCGATAGACCTCTATTCTTTGCAGGAATACTTCTTTTGATTGTTGGTACCCAATTGTTTGTGACAGGGTTTCTTGCAGAATTAATTATTCGAAGCAGGCCAGAAAAGCACTCCTTCAAAGTCGCTGTTGACACCGCAGAGCTTGAAAATATGAAAGGAAAAGAATCTGTACCTTCAAAAGTGCCGCTTTCTAAATAAGTTTTTCGCGAGTGAAAAAGAAGAAGATAGATAACAGCTGGACGCTTTTTCTCGATAGAGATGGTGTTCTGAATCGCCGAATAATTGGAGGTTACGTTACTAAAACGAGTGAGTTTGAGTGGCTTCCTGGCGTTCTTCAGGCACTTCAATACCTCACGGATCGCTTCGGTACGACAGTGGTAGTCACCAACCAGCAAGGAGTAGGGAAAGGATTGATGACGGATGAAGATCTTGCCTCCATCCACTCGATGATGAAGCAAAAAGCAAGCTTTGCCAATGCGAACATAGATGCTATTTACTCCTGTACTGGATTAGCAGCCGACAACCCAAAATGTCGAAAGCCGAACCCTGGAATGGCCAAGAAAGCGCGCAAGGAATTTCCTCAGATTGACTTTGAAAAATCTGTCATGGTAGGGGATACACAATCAGATATTGATTTTGGCCTTAACCTCGGAATGGCAACGATATTCATCGGTCCGATGAAGAATAAGTCTGCCGATAAGACTTTCTCAAACCTGTGGGAGTTTGCTCAGTGGCTAGGAGCGTAGGATCACCTCTGTTGCACCATGGCCATACTTCGGATGGAACTCGTGCTTAAAGCCTTCGATATCTCCCATTTTGGAGAGCTTCTCGTGCACTTTATTTCTTAAGGATCCTTTCCCTTTTCCGTGAATGATGAACACCGTTTGAATGCCCATTCGGATAGCTACGTTCAAGTAGTCGTCCATGTTTTTCATCTGCAGATCGAGCATTTCAAGAGGTGTCATTCCTATCGGATCTTCCACAAGTTTTTCGATATGTAGATCAAGCTCAGTGCTGAATTCGGCAGCGGCTCTAACCCCGTATTGCCTGACTGTGTGTACCTTTTTGATTTCAGACACTGGAGGGGCATGCTCTTTAGTGTAGGCTGCAATCGTCGGCTTCTCTTCTCGAATAAGTTTCACTTTCGTGAAAACATCAAATACAGAAATCTCCTCAGGATACCATGGCACTGACTTGATGCTTTTATGAAAAAGCTTCGGCTTCAGTTTTAAGACTTTGTCTTGCTTACTATCCGTTCCTAATTCTGCTTTTCGACTGATTTGAATTTCTATACTGGCGCTTTCATTCAAAAGGTCACGGTACAAATGCCCCATTTCAAGTCCGCGAGTAGGTCCAAGGAGGCCATGCTTGGCCCATTGCTGACCTTTATTGGACAGCATTCTAGCTGAATAAACCAAGGTCTCATTACTGAAATTCAATAAATAACCATTGAAATTTAGTTCTCCTACTGGTAAGAATGCGAATTGGACTGCAGGACCACTGGTTGTTGGTTCAAGCCTAATATCGCCGGCTTGCTCTTGAACATCCGCTGTGCTTGAACTACTTTGTGTCCCTAAAACCGGATCAATGTCGTCTTCATGGACAGGAAATCGCTCATGATCCATTGAAGCTTCGACCATCCATTGGCCATGCTCCATTTGGCTAATAACCTTTGCCCTTTCACGGGTGTGTTTAAGAAGAATCGTCTGACCTGGAGAAAGCTGCATCGCGTAAAGGTAATCGGTAGTTATGCTGGTTTATGTTTGCGACAAAATTAACTGTAATCGAAGTTTCTAATCGTAGGTGGCGCATCGCGCAAGCAGCAGAAATTAGGTGGTGGAAACGCTACTTGGCTAAGCAACCTGTAGACGCATACGCGGGCTGGAAGAAGAACTATTGGTCTTCTTTATTAGAAACACTTCAGCTTTCGCCAAAACCTCAGTCTCGTGTTTTAGATGCCGGCTGCGGTCCTGCGGGAATCTTTACAGCACTGGATCATTGTCAAGTGGAGGCTGTAGATCCCTTGTTAGAAAAATATGAAGAACTAGAGCACTTCGATCGAACACACTACCCATATGTCCGTTGGCACGCACAGCCCTTAGAAACCTACAATGTGGAACACGTTTTCGATTACGTATTCTGTTTGAATGTAATTAATCACGTTCGTGATTTAGATGCCGCGACGCAGGTTTTGGCGAAAGCTGTAAAACCTGAAGGCACCTTAGTTATAAGTGTAGATGCACATAGGCATAAGTGGTTAAAGCCAATTTTTAAAGCTATTCCAGGGGATGTATTACATCCGCATCAACTAGATCTTGCAGACTATGAGAGGCTTTTCCAAAAGCATGGAATGGCTGTAGTCAATAAAGTCTTGTACCGAGAGGAGTTCCTTTTCGACTACTGGGTTTTCACTTTATGTATGAACGACCAAAATTCTCCAATCAATGGGTAACGTTAAGTTCAATAGTGGCACACCTTGGGAGGCGGAGGTCAAGTATTCACGTGCAGTGCGAAGAGGTAATTTCGTTGCGGTAAGCGGCACTACTGCAATGGATAAGGATCAATTAATTGGAAAGCAGGATGCAGGTGAGCAAGCGCGTTTCATTTTTAAGAAGATCATCAACTCACTCAATGAAGTTGGTGCAACGGCAGAGGATATTGTTCGTACACGGATGTACATCACCAATCCCCAAGATGCTGACGCTGTAACCAAAGCGCATGCAGAAGTTCTTGGTGAGGTGAGACCAACAACAACCTTACTTGTGGTTTCTGGGTTTATCGATCCGAGCCTTCTTGTTGAAATCGAAGCAGACGCCTATATCCTGTGAGTTACGCTGTAAAAGAAACCTACTATACGCTTCAAGGAGAAGGTGCCCAAGCAGGTAGAGCTGCTGTATTCCTTCGATTCGCAGGTTGTAATTTGTGGACGGGCCGTGAAGAAGATCGCCATAAGGCGGTTTGCAAATTTTGTGATACTCAATTTGTTGGTACCGATGGGGTAGGAGGGGGGAAATTCTCTTCTGCAGAAGCACTCGCATCGCATGTAGCTTCCTTTTGGCCAGCCGAGGCAAAGGGAAAAGCTTATGTAGTATGCACAGGCGGTGAGCCAGCACTGCAGCTTGACAGCGAGGCAATTTTAGCACTTCAAGAGAAAGGCTTTGAGGTTGCTATCGAATCCAATGGGACGCTCCCTTTACCAACCGAATTAGACTGGGTTTGCATCAGTCCGAAGGCAGGTTCTCAAATCGTCGTTCAAGGTGGCGATGAACTGAAGTTGGTTTTCCCACAGGTAGAATCCGCTGCTCACCCAAGCAACTTTACTGATTGGGACTTCAAGCATTTCTTCCTTCAGCCACTTGATGGAGTCGACACCACTGGCAACACGAAGGCATGTGTTACGTACTGCTTGGCCAATCCGCAATGGAAATTGGGGGTGCAGATGCACAAGGTGGTAGGGATAGAGTAGCCAATCTCAGCTGGCTTTTATCCTGCGAACCACTTGTTCGCAGGTCATCATATATCTCGAAGGGCTGACCCGTTCAGCTACATCAGCTTCGCAATTTCGTTCAGGGCAGGCTCCCTTTCTCGGCATCCTTTGCACGCACAGGACCTTCGGCCCTCGACAGACATTAATGCTAGGGAGCCTGTCAATAGCGAAGCTGAATGGGTCTCGCGGTGATTGCCTCTAGCACGGACTCTAATCCTTGCGAACGTTTCAAAAAAGCACCCTTATCAGCATCCGACCTCCGACCTCCGATATCTTAGGTACCCATCCGGATTTCTCCTTCGTCGCGATCCTTCTGGAGGGGGCGGCAAAGCTTCCGTTTTGACAAGGGCTTCCAGCTGCGCTGGAATGGCCCTTTTGCCTTTCCACGCCTTCGCTGAAGCAAGCTTCGATTCGGTCTGGAAAGACAAAAGGGCCGTTTCAACTTCGTTGAAACAGCCCTTGTCAAAGCGGAAGCTTTGCGGAGGAGGAGGGATTCGAACCCCCGGTACCTCGCGGTACGTCGGTTTTCAAGACCGGTGCATTCAACCACTCTGCCACTCCTCCGAAGCGTAATGCGGCGCAAATGTAACCGCTTCTAGATTCTTTCGCTACCCCAAAGACGCAAATTTTTCATCTCTTTTCATGATGTACTTTGCAGCCAAACACACGACTATGAAAAACTTACTATTCTTTGCTACTACAGCCCTCTGTATCATGGCCTGCAATTCGAATACTTCGACTCCAGCAGATGCGCCAGATCCTGTTGAAGAAGTCTCTTCTGCTCAAATCACGATCTCTCCAAAAGCAGCTGGTCAAGATTATCCAGATGCAACGATCACGGACTGGAATTTCAAAGATGGAATGTTCGACTTCGACATAAAGGCCGAATCGTATGAGCTAGGAGGACAAACTCCCGATGCCGGTAGCACCATGTGCGCCAACTCAGGAAAGGGCCAGCATATTCATCTCATTGTTGACAACAAGCCATATGCGGCAAAGTATACTTCGGAATTTGAGTACAAGCTGGAAGATGGCGAACACAATATTCTTGCATTCCTATCGCGCAGCTATCATGAGAGTATCAAAACACCTGAAGCGCACCGAGCTGTAAAAGCAATAGTCAAGAACAACACGTTTACTTCGATTGAACCTGTAACGGAGCCAATGCTCTACTATTCTCGTCCGAAAGGCACATATGTCGGTAAAGACGCACAGTCGCTTCTGCTAGACTTCTATCTGGAAAATGTGAGCCTCGATGCAAACCATCAAGTGAAGGTGGAGACGAATGGTCAAACCTTTATGCTCGACAAGTGGCAACCGTATGTTTTGGAAGGATTGCCTATGGGCGAAAACACGGTGACACTAACGTTAGTAGATGGAGAAGGCAAGCGAATTGATGCTCCACTCAATCCTGTCAGCCGCACATTTACCCTTCAAGCTGATCCTCTAGAGGGGAAGTAGTGAAAAAAAGTGCCGTGTGAGCGCAAGTTTATAGGAAAAGTTCTCTTTTGACTTCCTATGTTTGCGCCCGCTAAGGTTATTGGCTTGCCAACAACCAAGCACATGGTGGTCGTAGCTCAGTTGGTTAGAGCGCCGGTTTGTGGTACCGGAGGTCGGGGGTTCGAAACCCCTCGTCCACCCTAAAATTCGCCCTACCTGCTTCGGCAAGTGGGGCGTTTTTTGTTTGTTTTGTGTCTTCAATTCTGACTTATGGCTTTTGATCCGAATTCTTACGAAAGCAAATGGCGACAGTACTGGCGAGATAATTCAACCTATCGGGTTGAAAATCCGAAAGCAGGCGAAAAGCCTAAGCCTAAATATTTTGTGCTGGATATGTTCCCTTATCCAAGTGGAGCAGGACTACACGTAGGTCACCCACTAGGCTATATTGCTTCAGACATCTATTCTCGCTATAAGCGCATGACTGGGCATAATGTCTTACACCCGATGGGTTATGATGCCTTCGGGTTGCCAGCCGAGCAGTATGCTATTCAAACCGGAATTCATCCAGCTGAATCGACGGCTACGAACATTAAACGTTATCGTGAACAGTTCGATCTGATTGGTTTCTCCTTTGATTGGGAACGAGAAGTGCGCACCTCGGAACCACAATACTACAAGTGGACGCAGTGGGCATTTGCACGCATGTTTGAGTCGTATTACGACACGGCCTTGAATAAGGCTATGCCGATTAGCGAGCTTGTTTCAGCTTTCGCCAAAACAGGTAACGCCAATGTAACTGCAGCTACAGAGTCAAAGAATCAATTTACCGCAGAGGAGTGGAATGGGTTTTCGCGAAAGCAGAAATCGGAAGCCTTGATGGATTACCGAATCGCCTATCGCCGCACCAGCTATGTAAATTGGTGTGAAGAGCTCGGTACCGTACTCGCCAACGATGAGGTCGTAAATGGCGTCAGTGAACGAGGAGGCTATCCTGTAGAAAAGAAGGCCATGCTTCAATGGAGCCTGCGCACAAGCGCATACGCACAGCGCCTTCTTGATGACCTCAATGATTTAGAATGGAGCGATAGTCTTAAGACGCAACAACGAAACTGGATCGGTCGCTCAACAGGCTGTCAAGTCTTTTTTGAAATTGATGGAAAGACTGATAGACTTGAAATCTATACGACTCGTCCAGATACCATTTTCGGAACAACCTTCATGGTACTCGCTCCAGAGCACCCGATGGTCGATGCAATAACCACAAGCGAGCACAAGGCATCAATTAATGCTTATCGCGAAAGAGCAGCTGGTCGCAGTGACATTGAGCGTCAAGCAGATGCTAAAGAGGTCAGTGGAGAATTCACTGGTAGCTATGCTGTCAATCCTTTCAATGGAAAAAAACTCCCAATCTACATTGCTGAATATGTGCTAGTAGATTATGGTACAGGAGCAATAATGGCCGTCCCTAGTGATGACGAACGTGATGAACGCTTTGCGAAACACTTCGGAATTGAGATCATTCCCGTTGTTGATCGACCAGAAGGAAGTTCGGCAGCCGACAAGGTGGGAACGATGATCAATAGTGATTTCCTCAATGGCCTTAAGGTGAAAGAGGCGATTAAAAAAGCAAATTACGAAGTACAAAAACGTGGAATTGGTCAAGCTAAAACCAACTTTAAACTTCGGGATGCAAACTTCTCTCGCCAACGGTATTGGGGAGAACCGTTCCCTATCATTTATGATGCAGAAGGAATTCCTGAAGTCGTTGCTGATGATCAGCTACCCGTAAAGCTTCCTAAGCTTGATGACTATAAGCCAGCACCGGGTGGGGATGGTCCGCTTGCACGCGCTAAAGATTGGGTAAATCTACCGGATGGTTACACCCGCGAAACGGACACCATGCCAGCAGTAGCAGGTAGTTCATGGTACTTCTTACGTTTTATGGATCCAGGCAATCCTGATGCAATCGCAAGTAAGGAAGCAATGGAATATTGGGAGTCGGTCGACCTTTATGTAGGAGGAACAGAGCATGCGGTTGCTCACCTGCTTTATGCTCGATTCTGGCAAAAATTCCTTTATGATATCGATGCCGTACCTGTTGCTGAGCCTTTCAAAAAGCTCATCAATCAGGGAATGATTCAAGGAGTGGTAGAGACCATCTACTTGCACAAAGAAGACAAGTATTTTGCCTCAGCAGACCTTGTGAACGATGATAATCGCGATGATTTTGCTCCTAACTACGTGCTTGTTGACTACATCAGTGATTACGGATTCGATGATCGTCCTAGTAACCTGTCATTTGAAAACATCGCTTCGTTCCGTAAATGGCGACCTGATTATAAAGATACCGAATTCCGTTACGGACCTGATAAGGACAAATTCTTCTCGCACAGTGAAGTTGGAAAGATGTCCAAGTCCCGTTACAATGTTGTCAACCCAGATCTCATCATTGAGCGATACGGTGCGGATACTTTCCGCATGTATGAGATGTTCCTTGGGCCAATAGAAGCACACAAGCCCTGGAATACAAACGGAATCGAAGGCGTTTACAAATTCCTGCGTAGATTTTATCAGTTGTTCTACAACGAAGAAGGGCAACTCATAATCACTGATTCGGCAGCTACACCTGAGCAGCTCAAAACTGTTCACGGGACGATCAAAAAGGTTCGCGAAGACATTGAGCGTTTTGCCATGAATACCTGTGTGAGTGCCTTCATGGTTTGTGTAAATGAATTGCGCTCGAGCAAGTGTACGAGTCGTGATGCACTAGAGCCGCTCGTTCGATTACTCGCACCATTCGCTCCGTATTTGACAGAACAGATCTGGAGTGATTTCGGAAATGAAGGGAGTGTCCACCTCACATCTTTACCAGTACACGACGAGCAATATCTCGTTGAGAGTGAAGTAGAGTACCCTATCAGTGTCAACGGTAAGAAGCGTGCTACAGCCATGTTCAGCGTTGATGCTTCTAAAGATGACATTGAGAAGGCTGCTATAACCCATGAAGCCGTCCAGTCTTACATCGAAGGCAAGCAGATCAAGAAGGTAATTGTCGTACCTGGTCGAATGGTGAACATCGTTGTGTAGGCTTTGCGCGAGTAAGGATCAGGGTTCATCCAATCTGTCTTCGCGCTTCGAGTAGACTAGGTTCAGTGTTCCTCATATCTGTGTTCGTGCTTCGCACTTCACACAGATATGGTTCAAGGTTTAACAGGTGGTTCGCACCATATCATGGCCATGACAACGTCACTACTAGCCGAACCTAGAACCAAATTGACGTCGTGCGAAGCATAAGTAAATTTGTGTGAACCACAACTTGTGAGCTACCCGAACAAGATGTAAATGATCCTATTGGAGTCCTACTCCAAAATTGCAAACGTTGTCCTACGGTTCAACTGGTGGTCATCTTCTGAACATCGGCTGCATGAGCAGTCGGTACGTGGGACGTCTTCCCCAAAGCCAACAGCCTCTAATCGATCTGCAGCAATACCTTGATCTATGAGGAACTGTACAGCGCTTTCAGCACGGCGCTGACTCAATGAACGATTATAGGCGTCAGGTCCGCGGCAATCCGTATGTGAACCCATACGAATACGAAGCTCTGGATTCAATTGAAGATCACGAGCGAGTTTACGTAGAGTCGGCTCTGCATCACTTCTAATATCGGCCTTATCGAAATCGTAGTAGATGTCATCAAGTACGATTTCTCGTCCTGCATAGATCTTGTTGAGTTGAATCTCTAATTCAAACCGCTGGTTGCCATCACCATCGATTTTGGTCATTCCAATCGTAGAAAAGGACTCATCCTGACTTAAGTAGCCTGGAGCTTTGGCTAAGAAGCGATACTGTGTATTCTCGTCTAAGTTGAGATTCCATTCGCCAGGCTCAATCACCGTTAGATTTTCGAGTGCATCCGCAGGTTCCACTTGTAAATTAGCAGCTTCAAGCGGTTTGTAGCCAATAACTCGAGAGCTTGGGTTATCAGGGATAGACAGGATCGGCTCGACGATTACGATATCAAGAATCCAACTCGGCTTCTTGACGATTACAGTACTATCGATTGGATCAATTTCAGGAACCGGTGGCGGTGGCGGCGGTAACTGCTCAACAGCGTAAATGCGATCTAAACCATCTGTACGACTTGAACTGAAATAGCCCTGTTTGCGACCATCGCTGTTGGGTTTTGGTGAAAAGCTGATACCAAAATCATCGGCTCCTCCATTGACAGGTGGAAGTAGGTTGAAGGGAGCTGAATATCCATCAGACCCAATAGGATAAGTTCGTAAAATGTCAAGTCCGCCAACACCACCGTGACCATCCGAACTAAAGTAAAGGGTATCCTGGTCTAGTGAAGGAAAGTGCTCGTTTTTAGGCGTATTGATGGTTCTTGGTAGGCGCTTAGGTGCGCTCCATTCCATCGCCGGCATACGTTCAGTTGCATAAAGGTCGTAGCCACCAAAGCCGTCTGGATGATCAGAAGAAAAGTAGAGAAGTGAACCGTCAGCATTCCAAGCTGGCTGAACGTAATTAATCCCAGGTTCTTGAAAAGTCAAGGCTTGAGCTTCACTCCAACCATCTCCTTCACGGTCAGACATGTACAACTGACAGTACCCAGTTTCAAATCCGAAAGGAGCACAGCGAGTAAAAACCAAGTGTCTCCCATCTGGACTTAATGCGGCTGCACCTTCATTGTACGGTCCATTAATGTTGGCGTCCAATTTTTTAGCTTCTCCATTTGGTAATGGCTGTAAGTAAAGATCTGAATAGGCTCTTCCAGTCCACGCGTATGCGGTTCCTTTTTCCAGGGTTGGGCCTTGATCTGAGGTTACGAACAGTAGATTTTCCGAAGCATAGTTCGGCGCGTAAGTTGAAGCGTTTGTATTAAAATCAGCCTTTTCAACTGCGTAGCGTGACTGAGAAGCATCGAACGTACTAGCAAATTCAGCTGCCTGCATCTGCCTACGATATTGATAGCGTGATCCAATTTCAAAACCAAGCTCTTTGTAGGCTTCAAGCGCATCATCATATTGCTCGGTTTGCATCAACATCTCTGCATAAGACTCAAGTGCTTCGGGACCATATTGATAATCATACGCTCGACGATACCACTCTAATGCATCTGCCGGTTGGTGAAGATTATCGTGGCTCGATCCGATCTTATAAGCTAGCTGGCCTTGCTCAACACGACTCTTCGTCTTGTTGTATTCCTTGGTAAGCAAGGGCAAGGCTTCCGCATAGCGCTTTAGTTCCCAGGCGGTACTGCCATCCGTGATACGCTGGGTGTAGTTACAGGCTTGCGCCAAAACCAGCATTGCACCTGCAAGGAGCAGCAGTGTTGGAAAGGTATAAATCGGTTTGCTCGGAAAGAGGGGACTCCGCATATGCTACAAAAACGGGTATAATATGATCATGTTGCTAGTTCTCGTGGAAAACGTTGCCTACTAGCAAAAAAAAGCCCTGCGTTTTCACGCAGGGCTTTTTAATAATCGTTTCGATTTTGACCAAGACTCACACTACAAACTGAGTTATATGATTACTCGGCCTTACTTAGCTGATGTCTATTAAACACTTTCTAGTACCAGAGCACTTGCTCCACCACCACCGTTGCAAATAGCAGCGAGACCGTGCTTCCCACCTGAAAGTTTGAGCTCATGCGCAAGAGAACCAACGATGCGAGCTCCACTCATACCAAGTGGATGGCCGAGAGATACAGCTCCTCCATTGATGTTCATTGTTGCTGGATCCACCTCAACGTGTTGGGTGAAACTCAACGGAACCATCGAGAAAGCTTCATTCACCTCCGAAGCAGAAACGTCTTTCGCCTTGATTCCAGCACGTTCTAACGCTTTTGGAGCAGCTAACGCAGGAGCGAGAGGGAAGCGCATCGGCTCGCGAGCAGCATCTGCATAACTTGCTATGCGAGCAAGAGGTGTGAGGTTATGTTGTTTAAGAAACCGTTCAGAAACGACAATTAAAGCCGAAGCCCCGTCATTTATGGTCGAAGCGTTGGCAGCTGTAACAGTACCGTCTTTCGAAAAGACAGCACGAAGGCTTGGAATCTTATCGAATTTCACTTTCGTAAATTCTTCATCCGTATCGATCACTAGATCATCGCCTCTGCGCTGAGGAATACTGATAGGAGCGATTTCGTGACGAAATCGTCCGCTCTCTGTTGCTTTTGCTGCTTTCTTGTAGCTGTTGATTGCATACTCGTCCTGCATTTCGCGAGTAATGTTGCATTCGGCCGCAGTTTGATCTGCGCTAACGCCCATAGCCACCTTGTCATAGGCATCTCTTAATCCGTCGCTTTCAAGACCATCAACAAGCGCAGCGCCTCCAAACTTGTATCCGAAGCGGGCCTTCGGAACGTAATATGGAATATTGCTCATGCTTTCAAAGCCACCAGCTACAATTACGTCTGCTTGGCCCAGTTCAATAGCTTGGGCAGCAAACATGATCGACTTCATTCCAGATGAACAGACTTTGTTTACGGTTGTACAAGGGACGTTTTGTCCTAATCCTGCACCCAGTGCTGCTTGTCGAGCTGGAGCCTGGCCCAAATTGGCAGAGACTACATTTCCAAGAATTACTTCTTCTATAAGAGTAGGATCTATACCCGCAGTAGAGATAGCCTTCTTAACGGCATGGCTTCCGAGTTGCGTTGCAGAAAGGCTTGATAAGCTTCCGCCAAAACTTCCCATAGGAGTTCGGACGGCACTTACGATGTATGCTTTTGACATTGCGAAATTTGAATTTTATTGGTTGGGGCTGCAAAAGTACGGAATAGGTTCACGGGATTCAGATCTATTAATGGAGTAAGGATGAGCGCCTACAATACTTTAGCGCAAGTCAATTTTGACTAAAGCAGAAGTGTGAGTCTATGCTTCCTGTTATTACTAGGCAATCCTGATTTTTTACAAAAATCAACCCCCTAATTACTACAATAATTAGGGGGTATCAATCTTAAATTTCTTCCTAAGTAGGAAGCGTCGCAGGCATTACCTCATTCAATCAGGACATAAAAATTACCTTTCGAAACGCCAAGTAGTCGAGCGACAGTTCCGGAAAGTTGAATGTCGATTTGCTCCTTTCTGCTGTTATGCGAAGGCTTGCCAATTACCCGCACATACGCATATTTATTATTTGTTGTGTTTGTCACTTTGAGATAAGTACCTGGTCGTGCACCATTGTACAAAGCGAATAAGGTTCCACTTGCCTCACCAGTTCCAGGGCTCCATGAAGCAACTCCTCTCGTTGGAGCTCTTTTGGACGTTTGAGCATTGTAGCTTTTGTAATTTGCGTAGCTCTTACGCTGCAGAGGACTGAGCTCCTTTTTTTTGATTTTGTTGGCAGAGCCATTGATTGACATCCAGCCAACCTGAAGAATCTGTCCAGGGCTTAAAACCGTAGACGTCAAACGATTAACTGCAAGAAGCGTATCAACTGGCATTCTGAAGACACGTTTAGCAACATTGTACATCGTCTCTCCTTTGCGCACCGTGTAACAGATCGGCGCATAGTTCTTACGTTGGAATCCTTCCGTTCTAAACCGAGTAATCGTTTTATTGGGGACAGCAATCTTCACTTCTTCACCAATCGAAGGTGTGCGACTAGATAACTGTGGATTTAGGCCGTACAGTCGATCAATATCTTGCGCATAGAACCTACTAAGTGAGTAGAGTGTTTGTTTGGGGGCAAAGATGTGGGTGGTAAATTTGGATTGATCGGGTGCAATTTCTAGCATCACCGTATCCTGTGGCGTCAAATAACTTAGCGAGTCTCCCGTAGCGCTTGCAGTGAAACCAGCAAGCAACCCGCTCACGAGTAGCAGAATGTGTTTCATTTTCAATAGTGTTGAGACAAAGCTAAACAACAACTTCAAAAGTTTTCCACTTTAACGATCTCTTATGGCTTCCAATGTGATTGCAATTATCCCAGCTCGTTTTGCCTCAACTAGACTGCCAGCCAAACCACTAGTTGATCTGGGAGGGGAGTCGCTTATCGTTCGTGTTTGCCAGAACGTAAAACAGGCGGATGTCTTTGAAAGAATCATCGTCGCCTGTGATCATAGCGATATTCTTACGGCGGTACGCAATGCTGGATTTGAAGCTGTTTTCACCGGGCCATCCATACCTTCTGGAACCGATCGTGTGGCAGCCGCAGCGAAGGAGCTCAACCTTCCCGACCATGCTCGTATTGTAAATGTTCAAGGAGACGAGCCATTTATCAGTAAAGCTTGCCTACAAGCTGTTGCCAACCGTCTAGAAATTGGCCAAGACTCCATCGTGACAGCGATCGAACGAACGGATAGCGATGCTGTACTGTTAGACCGTAATGCTGTCAAAGTCGCGATGGGAGTCAATGAACGTGCCCTCTATTTTTCCCGAAGTCCTATTCCACACGTACGCGATGTCGAAGAGATCAACGAAATGGGATGGCACTTTCGCCACATTGGTATTTATGGCTACACCAAGGAAACACTGATGCGCATCACTCAATTACCAGAACACCAGTTGGAGCGAATGGAAAAACTAGAACAGCTTCGTTGGTTGGCGCACGGCGAACTCATCATTTGCCCATGTGTAGAGCCTTCACCTAGAGGTGTTGACACGCCTGAAGATCTAGAGATAGCGAATGAGCTGTATGCTCAAATTCATGGCTAAGAATTAGCGTCCGTTCAATCAGAGTACAAAGCCAAAAGGAAGCAAAGACTTCATATCAGCAAACTCGTAAACGTCGCCTTCGGCGCCCAATAGATATAGCTTGATCGGTGCCCCTTGACGGTTTTCAGCTTCAAAAAGTTGCTGGCGACAACTGCCACAGGGAGCAGCAACACCTTTTAAAACATGATCTGTGGTGACTGCGATGCCTATAGCTTCAATGCGTTGACCTGGATATTGGCTATGGAGGCTACCCAATAGAACAGCCTCGGCGCAAAGGCATTGTGGATAAGCTGCATTTTCCATGTTAGCGCCTTGAATGATTTTCCCTGATGCCAACCTTGCCGAAGCTCCCACGTGAAAATTACTATAGGGCGCGTAAGAAAGTGAAGTGGCCTGTTTTGCCGAAAGGCAAAGTATTTCGATTTCACCTGGGACATCATTGGCACTATGGTGTATGTAGGGTATCGAAAGGGTAAGTTCGCTCATCAAAAGAGATCAAATACAAGTATGTAAAAAGCCGAAGTCGTAGCGGCTCTTCTAATTTTACGGCTTTGAAGTGAAAAAGTGCTGTTAAAGGCCAATCTTCGTTACGAGGTAAGTCCAATAGTCCTTTATTTGCAGCAGTCTTTAGTAAACACTGTTCATGACAAATATATTGATTATCGGCGCCGGACGTTCGGCTGGGGCATTAATAGATTATTGCCTCACTAAGGCAAGTGAACTCAGCTGGCGTGTGACTGTAGCTGATTCAAATCTTGAACTTGCTAAAGAAAAAGTAGGAGATAATCCTCTAGGTGTTCCAGCTTGGCTAGATGTATCGAAGGCGAATGATCGACGTGACCTCATTGGAAGAAGTGACATTGTTGTCTCCTTACTTCCTGCACACCTTCACTTGGAGGTGGCGCATGATTGCATTCGGTTGCGCAAGCATCTCATCACGGCAAGCTATGTGAGCAAGGAACTGTATCGTCTTGGCGATGAAGCTCGCAACCGTGAGCTGATTTTTATGGGTGAGATGGGCCTAGACCCAGGAGTCGACCATATGTCTGCCATGAAGACCATCAATGAATTGCGAGATCAAGGGGCAAAGATTACAGCCTTTCGTTCATACACTGGAGGTCTTGTAGCTCCAGAGTTTTTGAAAGACAATCCTTGGAAGTATAAAGTCACTTGGAATCCGCGTAACGTAGTGCTAGCTGGTCAAGGGACCGCGCACTACCTAGAGGATAACAAGCTGAAGTGCATTCCATACAACCGATTGTTCAAGGCTACCAAAATGGTTGATGTTGCTGGGTTGGGTGCTTTAGAAATGTATCCAAATCGGGACAGTTTGCTTTATCGCAGTAAGTACGGTTTAGATGACATTCCAACCCTCATTAGAGGTACTTTCCGCTATCCTGGCTATTGTGACGCATGGCATGCGCTCGTGAAAATTGGAATGACTGACGCCAATTTCCCAATTCTGGCTGAAGGCAACATGTCTTACCATGAACTCATGGATGCTTATGCTCCATTAGAGCCGGTAGGAGAAAGTGTGAAAGAACGAATTGCTGGATTGCTAGGTGAAACGCCTAATTCACCAGTCATGAGAAAACTAGATTGGTTAGGTCTTTTCCGAAAAAAGAGGATTCCGATAAAGAACGCTACGCCAGCACTCATTCTTCAAGACCTTATTGAGAAAAAGTGGAAGCTTGAACCTGGAGATCGTGACCTCGTTGCGATGCAACATGAGTTTGATTATACACTCGATGGGAAAAGCCGACGAAGAACCTCTACGATGATTCTTAAAGGTGACGATAAAGACACGGCAATGGCCAAGCTTGTTGGACTTCCACTTGGTATTTTCTTACGCCTTATGTCACAAGACAAAATCGCAAGCCGTGGTGTCACCATACCAATCATGAACGAAGTCTACGAACCAGTCCTGAAAGAGCTAGAGCAATTTGGTGTACGGTTTACCGAGCATGATGAGTCTGTCCTAGCTTAGCAGTTCAATAAGCCCATATTCTTTGATCACTTTCGCTAGAGCAGTTCAAGTACACCAACTCGTGCGTCAAGGAACTGCTTTGTTCAGCATGGTGGCCTTAGCGAAGATCGGAATAGACCTTACCGTTATTGGTAATTATGAGTCGCTCCGCTATCTGGGATATGCCTTAACCTTCTTCTGGATAAACGGTCTGGGCAATGCGTACCTGCGTATTCGGCAACAGACCGATACTCCTGATCGCTGGACGGTATTTTATCTACTTATTGTTCTTCTCGGTAGCTTGGTCGTTTTCGGCTTGTTTAGTTCGATGCTTCCGATACTAGGCTCGACCTTTCTAAATTCGCCCAATCTCGCTTTCGGAACAGCTTTCGGCACCTTCCTTCTTGGTCAACTTTCAGGAACAGTTGTCGAACAAGAAGCAATCGCCGATCAAGCAACAAGTCGTCTTCTTGCTTTCTCGATCAGCAGTAATTTGCTTCAGCTGGGACTGTTTATCGTTCCTCTTGCCCTTGGGTGGCCATTTCAGTTTGCCATGTGGGGGCTTGCTGCAAGTGCTGTATATCGTCTGGGATGGACTTTTTTAAGGTACATGCGGACCAAGGGAGTTCAGCTTCCGCTAAAACAAGAGAGAACAATTTTCTGGAAGTCAGCTTCTGGATTGAGTATTTATGGCTTGACGGGATTAGGTGTACTAATTGTCGATCAATTTTTGGTCACCTACCAACGTACTGACCCGCAAGCGACCTTGGCCATTTGGCGGTATGGTGCGCAAGAACTTCCACTCATTATGGGAGTGGTTGGAGGGATGAGCGCAACGGCACTTACCGAGCTTAAGCAAGGAATTGGTGAAATGCTCGGAAACCTAAGGCGTCGAAGTCAAAAGGTTAATCGTGTCTTTTTACTCCTGGTGATTGTGCTCTGTGCAACAAGTCAATGGTGGTTTCCGAGGGTGCTAAATGAGCAGTTTTATGGTGCGCACGTCATCTTCAATACGATGCTGTTGATATTGCCGACGCGCCTCATTCAAACCACGCCACTGATGATCAGTATGGACATGGAACGTTCAATGACGGTTACCGCCATCATAGAAAGTGTCATCAATGTGGCCATCAGTTTGTTGCTCCTTCCATCACTTGGACTTTTAGGCATTGCAATCGGAACAGTAGTGGCTTATTGGTTTGAACGGATTGTTTATGTGGTTCTGCTTTCGCGAAAACAACGAAGGTTAGGAGAATACCTCAACGTTCAGGAATGGGTATTGGGGACGCTCATCTTGTTTCTTGTGTACTACGTGCAAACCAATTTTTCGGCGCTGAACATTTAGAGGTCTGCTTTCGCTAAAACCGACCTTGCAGCGATTTCATACATCAATCTTGCAGCTACAGACCCTTCGTACTCATGAGGTGCAGGGGCAACCTCAACCACGTCCAATCCGATGACCGTTCGACCACTTTCAAGAATTGCATTGCTAATGAATTTTGTCTCTGCGAAACTTAAGCCACTTGGCACAGGTGTTCCAGTATGGGCACATAATGCTGGATCCAATCCATCAATATCAAGGCTAATCCAAACTCGATGGGGCAGTGTTGCGATGATTGGCTCTATGGTTTTGGCGAAAGCCTGACCCCTCAACTTTGCATCTTGAAGATCCTGATCGAAGAAAACCGAGATTCGGTCAGCATTGTCTTTCACCATCGCTTCTTCTTCAGGACACCAATCTCTTACTGCTACCTGCGTAAGTTGCTTCAGCTGTGGGATTCTTTGAATTGCATTGTACATCACCGAGGCATGCGAAAACTCAAAGCCTTCATAAGCGGCTCGTAAATCCATGTGCGCATCAATCTGAAGAATACCGAAGTCGCCCTCCTGAGCGGCTGCTTCAAAAGCACCGAGAGAAACAGCGTGTTCGCCACCGACGATCACCGGAAAACGACCAATTTCTAATTCTCTCTTCGTCGCATCTAAAACCGCAAGCCGCAGCTCATCACCATGTTTGTTGACATGGAGAAGTGAAGCCAGTTGCCCTTCATTAAGGACTTTGCCTTGTTCGAGTGTTTCTATAACTTCCTTTACATACGTTCGGCATTGTGGCAACTCCTTCAACCATGACCCATCCAAAAATGCCCATTCGAAACCCAATTCCCAAGGCTTCTCCAAGCCTGGAATAGCAACATCAAGTTGAGTGCTCGCCGCAAGGATATTGGCCGGACCGCCGTTTGTGCCGTCGCCATAACTTACAGTGGCATCGTAAGGAACAGCTATGAAAGACACTGTTGGATCATCAACCTTGGGTAAGCCAAGAAAATTACCATTGTCGAGGCCAATTCCATTTGGGTCATAGCTTTCGTATCCCTTGCGCATACTTGACATTTGAACGTAAATCTAGTCGCTTTAAAGCTTTAAGAAACTGCCAATTCGAGGGTTAAATTTTTGGCTTTTTGAATGGGCTTTCGACTATTTTCGTCCAAATTTTTCAAACTCCTTTCATGGCAAAAGTTATCATTATTGGCGCCGGCGGCGTTGGCAGAGTTGCAACCGTTAAATGTGCTCAGCATCCTGAAATCTTTAGCGAGATTTTACTTGCAAGTCGCACAGTGAGTAAATGCGAAGACATTGCTCAAGATGCGATGAAACGTACTGGTCACAAGCAAATAACAACTGCAGCAATCGATGCTGAAGATGTGCCTGCATTGACTCAACTCATCAAAGATTTCGGTGCAGCGATGGTCATCCACGTCGCACTGCCGTACCAAGACTTAACCATCATGGAGGCGTGTCTCAACGCAGGTGTTCACTACCTCGATACTGCTAACTATGAGCCAAAGGAGGAAGCGAAATTTGAATATTCGCATCAATGGAAGCTCCATGATCGTTTTGCAGAAGCGGGACTTTTAGCAGTACTCGGTTGTGGATTCGATCCAGGTGTAACGCAAGTATTCACGGCCAATGCCGCTAAGCACCACTTCGATGAGATGCACTATTTAGATATCGTTGATGCGAATGCTGGCGACCATGGTAAAGCTTTCGCTACCAACTTCAACCCTGAGATTAATATCCGCGAAATCACTCAAAAAGGGAAGTACTGGGAAAACGGTGAATGGGTTGAGACAGAGCCATTCGAGCATATGAGAGTGATCAACTATCCCGATGTTGGTCCAAAAGACAGCTACTTATTATTCCATGAAGAATTAGAGAGCTTGGTCAAAAACTTCCCGACCATTAAACGAGCTCGTTTTTGGATGACTTTCGGACAAGAATATCTCACTCACCTCCGCGTAATTGAGAATATTGGTATGGCGAGTATCGAACCAGTCATGCACAACGGAATGGAAATCATTCCACTTGAATTTCTAAAAACCGTACTGCCCAACCCCGATAGTCTTGGTGACAATTACACGGGGCAAACAAGCATTGGTTGTCGTATTCGAGGAATTAAAAATGGTCAGAAGCAAACGTATTACATCTGGAACAATTGCAGCCACGCAGCTGCCTTCGAAGAAACAGGTGCGCAAGGCGTTAGCTACACGACAGGTGTTCCGGCGATGACTGGCGCTATGATGATGTTGACAGGTGAGTGGAGCGGCAAAGGGGTCTTCAACGTCGAGCAATTTAATCCAGATCCATTCCTTGCTAAAGTTGCAGAGCACGGCCTGCCTTGGAACGAAGTGGTCAACGGCGATATCGAGTTCGAAGCGTGAGTTACGAGAAATTAGACCGTGCGGCGTTTGTTTTAGATGAGTCCGCCTTTCGGCAAAACCTCAAGCACATTGCTAGTGTAGCAAAGCGTGCTGATGTCGACATCATTCTTGCGCTAAAGGCCTTTAGCTTTTGGCCGGCCTTTGGTATCGTGAAGGAGTACCTCTCAGGTGCAACGGCTTCATCGTTGGATGAAGCGAAATTGGTTTTAAAGCATCTAAAAGTAAAGCCTCATGTATACGCTCCAGCTTACCTTCCAAGTGAGTTTGATGAAATTGCAAAGCTTGCTCATCACCTAACATTCAACAGCCTGAGTGAGCTAGAACGATATAGAGGCAAATGGCAAGATGCCAATCTAAGCGTCGGTCTGCGAGTCAATCCGATGTTTAGTGATGTGAAGACTGCGCTTTACAATCCTGCTTCACCTACGGGCAGACTTGGTGTTCCCATGGATGAGGTACCGAAGGAGTTGCCAGAA
>CALDTK010000031.1 GCA_937924035.1 uncultured Saprospiraceae bacterium
ACAGACTTGATGTCCTGACCGCCCTTTCCAATCAGGATGTTCTTCTGACTTTCTCGCTCTACGTAGATTACTGCGCTGATGCGAATAAGGTCTTTGCCTTGAGTTGTTTGTGTCTCTTCGAATTTTTCGACCACAGGTTCGACAGCATAAGGGATTTCTTGATAGTACTGCTCCAATATCTGTTCACGAATGATCTCGGTGACGAAGAAACGCTCAGGCCTATCTGTCATCTGATCCTTCGGATAATAAGCAGGCCCTTGAGGTAGGCCTTCTAGAATCCAATCAAGCAATTCGGCTGTTCCTGTTTGATTTAAAGCGCTAATCGTTACCGCATGCGCAGCATTTATCCGTTCTTTTAAAGACGCGGCAACTTCGTCTGCTTCTTCTTGGGTGACTGTATCGGTCTTGTTGACGACTACACATACCGGAGAGTCGAGATTCTTTAACCTAGTGATAAGGTGATGATCTTCTTCGTATTCTTCTTGTGGTACGACAACGAAGAGCAATACATCTGCATCTTCAAACGCACTTGATACAAATGCATTCATCCGCTCTTGCATTTTATAATGCGGCTCTTCTATTAACCCGGGTGTGTCGCTAAACACTGCTTGAAAATCATCTCCACTCATCAGTGCAAGGATGCGGTGACGAGTGGTTTGAGGCTTGGCGGTGATGATACTCATCCGCTCACCTACGAGTGCATTGAGCAACGTTGACTTGCCCACGTTGGGACGGCCGAGGATATTAACGTATCCAGACCTATGCGCAGCGTCGTTTTCTACATTGAGTGGTTTACCTAATCCTTCGAGCGCACGCTCCAAATCAAAATGCTCTCCGTCCTTCTCGGCTCCAGGTGCATTGGGGTCGGTTTGAAAGGGTTCTGGTTTTTGGTTGTAGGGATGATCTTCAGGCAGTGACATGGGTGCAAGCTAGTGCCTTGGGCATAAAGCCAGGGCAAATTTGAGTTTTAGAAGTTTGAAACGGAGATTTTGCTCCACTTCATCGTACGAGTGCGTCTGACTAGCGTCGTGTGATTCAAAAGTTATAATTGCTTACGCGAAGCGCTGAGCCTGTAAATTCAAAATTCCTTACAAGGAAACCTTCTACCTTCGCGCCATGAGTAACATCGTTGCAATTGTCGGGCGACCGAATGTGGGGAAATCCACACTGTACAACCGTTTGATCGGTGAACGTCAAGCGATCATCGATGATGAGTCTGGCGTGACACGTGATCGTCAATACGGAACCTGCGAATGGAATGGCAAATCCTTCACGGTTGTCGACACCGGGGGATTTGTAAAAGGCTCCGAAGACATTTTCGAGGCTGCTATCAGATCACAGGTGCGTATTGCGATTGAAGAAGCTGCAATAATCATCTTCGTTTGTGATGTTGAGACCGGAATTACGGACCTCGACGAGGAAGTTGCTCGGATGCTTCGGAAAACGAAAAAGCCCGTACTGCTGGCCGTCAACAAGGTGGACAATCACCAGCGCTTGTTAGAAGCAAATGAGTTTTGGAGCCTTGGTTTTGAAGAAAGCTACTTTTTGAGTTCAATGACCGGTTCGGGTACAGGAGAGATTCTAGACTCTGTTACCGAAAAACTCGAAGCAATTCCCGAATCTGAACTTGAAAAAGACGTTCCTAAGATCGCGATCGTAGGTCAGCCAAATGCTGGGAAGTCAAGTGTTGTCAATGCGCTACTCGGTGAGGATCGCAACATTGTAACCGATGTACCGGGCACTACACGAGATTCAATTCACACTCGCTTTACGAAGTTTGACAAGGACTTCTACCTCATAGACACGGCCGGATTACGGAAAAAAGCCAAAGTGCACGAAGACTTGGAGTTTTATTCCGTCATGCGTGCAATCAATGCAATTGAAGAAGCAGATGTGAGCATCATCCTTATTGACGCCACCGAGGGTATTCAGGCGCAAGACATGAGCATTTTACGTGTTTTGCAGAAGCGAAATAAAGGTGTTGTCGTTGGCATCAATAAGTGGGATTTGATTCCAAAGGAGACCAACACAATGCGTGACTTCGAGTTGAAGGTGCGCGAGAAAATGGCGCCTTTTACAGATGTGCCTATGGTGTTTACGAGTGCGACCGAGAAGGTCCGCCTACTCCAGTTGATAGACGCTGCGCTTCAAGTAAATGAGAATAGAAACCGCAAAGTCTCTACTTCAGAATTGAACAGAGTGATGTTGGAGGCCATCGAGAAGGTACCACCACCAACTTATCGTGGTCGCTATGTCAAGATCAAATACGTAACCCAGCTTCCTACCTATTTCCCAGCGTTCGCTTTTTTCTGCAACAATCCTAAGCAGGTCAAGGATAGCTATAAGGGCTACTTGGAGAATCAGCTACGGAAGAAGTATGATTTTTCTGGAGTGCCTATGGGTATTTATTTCAGACAGAAGTAGGCGTAAGTGCTTTTTCCTGACTGAAGTGCTATGCATCGTCAACGCTGGGGTTTAACTTAAAAAAGTCTCGTGAAGCCTGGATCCTCGCACTTCGCAAGCGACTAGACCGCTCGCGCGCCTGTCTGTTGGTCTGCTATGAGGGATGCAATAGCCCTTTAGGCTGGAATTTGGAACGTCAGTGCAAATAACCCTTGGCCCGTTCGCTCGGGACATAAATCGCGATAAAAATTGTCATTTCAACTAAGGGGTGAATAGCACATAAAAAAGTCTCTTTTGAGCTCCTGTATATTTAGGATCATCTACACTTTGCCCGATTGATAAATGTCAGTCAACTTCACTTATCCAAATTTAAATATCTATTTACTTTTGGAAAACTAAAGAAATACTAGTAAAAAAGTATGCTATAAAATTAAATAGCCACCCTTTAAAGGCTCCTGAATATCTGTAATACAGACTATAAAACCAAGTATCATTCTTGAATCCTCTTGAGACCTTCTAGTCCTTAATGAAAGTAAACTGACCATACCTCCCCCTACCTTCTAACGGGTAAAATATAATTGAATAGAATCCATTCTTTAAACAAGCAACCTCTATCCCGCTTGAATGATCATAAAGGTTTTTTGACATGAGCCGCCCAGATGTATCATAGATTTCATAATTATAACCAACTGGAATAAGCTCACCGTAATCTACGTAAATCACATCTTTTGCAGGATTGGGGAATACGCTTAGAGCCAAAGGGACCTCTTCGGCTATGCTTTGAACACTAGTAGATTGGTCATAGCGATCTATGTAATAAAGAATAGTCTTAATTGTAATACTATTATCTGGATTGAAAAAGATCTGCTTAGTCGTCAAGACATAAGTAGAATCAGAGTCCGTACTTGCAATCCCCTCCAATCTTCCAGATCTTCCCATATCCAATCGATATGTACGTATTTGATTTAGAAGAGTATCAAATTCAGTGAAAATAATAGAGTCATTTGGCACCGATATGGAATCCCAAGTAACACCAATAACAAAAGTCATATCCGAGTTTACATGAAAACAATGACTAGTTGCTTGCTCAATAATTTCTCCCTCACTAAAATTAATCGCATCTTCGACTAAAGCTCTCGTAATATCTATTTCTTCCAATTTTGAATTTAATTTCTGAACGAATATTGCATGATACTGATTCTCGAAATTAGTTCCATTAATATATCCTACAACTCCAAATCTATAAATATAACCATCGAGCACAAAGACAGTCTCGCCGAGCCCAGCACTGAGTAAGAAGTCTGGATCAAACTCCTGAAAAAGTGGCTCTGCTACTTCAATTTTCGCTAAAGTACTGTCGAGCGTGTAAATATCTTTTGACAGGAATTCAAATCCTACAAACAAACTATCCACCTGTCCCACTAATAGTGTATTCTGCAACTCTCTTGACGACACAGCTAGAGCCCGAACACCGTCAAAATACAAATACATGGAATCACTCAAATTGCTCAAAGCTTGCTCTCGAACTTTTGGCTCATAGAGACATGTACTTCCTGAACAGGAATATTGCACCGATGGGACTCCATTAGGAGCAAAAGGTAAAGAAAAAGTATCTGGAGTACATGTAAAACCAATTGAGTTAAAAAGACAGACACGACCACTCATTTCGACACTATCCGACTTCTCCCATGATATAGTTGAAAACTCTTCTCCGATATACCTTGTCCCAGAAAAGTTAATTGCATTATCGAATAAAGTATCGAATACAATATTTCCACTTTTCAAATCTATAACTTTCGAAATTAATTCACCACTTGTATCAATTCCTAACACATATAATTCACCTCCATCAATGACAGTAAACAAGTCGAATTCCAATACTAATTGATCAGATGTATTAGACACCTGCGAACAAATAGTATAGGGAAAAAACATGGCTAGGGTGAAAACACACCCTAGCCATATTTTCAGAATAGTTTTAAAAAAGGTCTTCATACTAGTTACAGCCTGGTTGATTTTTCCCTCCGATAAATCCAAAATTCCCATAAAACAAATTATATCTGAACCAGTTGTCTGGATTTGGGTCAGAAGTATTGCTAAGTGGCTGAAGCCATGTATGAGTAAGAGCTTTAATGTCGGCATCCACTGGCAAAAGGCTAGAATGATAAAAACCTTCTTCACCAAGAAAATCAATTTTTTCACAGGAAAAACACAACTCGTCTGTTTCTGGATCTAGATGATAAGAGTATGCGCCATCGTCAACAAAAGGGCCTGGTCTTCCAGTTGGAAATTGATCATTTGTTTTCGACCATAACAAAGAGGGATTAGTACTTAGGTAACGATTTACGAGGGCCTGTCTAATTCCGTACCTATAGTATGTGCTTGCAGAAGGACATCTTGAACGAATAGCAGCATCTGCTCGATTGTTAATGTCTTGAGAAACGAAATAGTATGCTGGATCTCTAAAACAATTAGGACTAGACCCACCAGTCCAGCCTAAACCCCATGTAAAAGTTCGGGGTTGAGTACAATCTATAGATGAGTTGGAAGTTATTGTGTATGTCGCATTCACGTAAAAAGCTTCATTTTCTTCAAAAGGGCCGGACAAATCAACTATTCCAAGTTCGTAGCCATCGCCTTCTTGGAGTGATATTGCCTCGTTCACTTCTGAAAGAACTGCACTATAAAGTTCTCTTGAATTTTCGATTTTCCAACTCTCAATTGACTCTATAGTTAAGTCGAAAGTCTTATTCTTACCCAAAATTACAGTAGATGATTCCGGCTTTGAAGGTTGAGAGAAGCTTCGACAAGGTAAACTTCTCTACCAGCAGATAGAAGCGTATTTTCAGAATCCAAGCCTAGACTAGCTGAATTGTAAGCCTCATTGGACAAAACTATTTGCTCATAAAATAGCTCTTCGGACCATTCCCCAGGAGCTACATACCCAGCAACAGATTCGCTCCTATTTTCTAAACCTACTAAGGTTTGAGATTCATGTGGTTGAACTTCATCAATCGAGGTTGAACTACATCCAACTACTAATGAAATACCGACTAATGCTATTAAAAGTCGTGTGTGTGTGTGTATAAAACATCTCTTAAGAGATTTGAGCTACTTAAGTGTAGCGATTAAGGATCGATTTTATAGCGACTCTCAATATAAATATGAGATTATTTGCTATTAAAAATTTGAAAATAGCGCGTAAGTTTTTAATACTCGAAAAAAACTAGGACAAACCTCAAACTTTAACACTTCCCAGAGTTGATAAGCATCAATTTATAAGGTAGTCCTAAAGCCTTAGTTACTCTGAGTATGATAAGATTTACCCCAACGTTCTTTATGCTAGCCGAAATTCCAGTCCTTCTCGGTAGTCCAGCCACAACGAGCAGAGCGATCTAGCCCCAATAGTACTTCTCTAAAGCGTATTTAGATCGTCAACGCTGGGTTTGGCTTAACCCGGACTGTGCATTATAATTGCTACTATAAGCCGGAAGGGTCTGCAAACACAGACGCACGCGAGAAAAATCTGTCTTCACCCTAGCGGTGCTAGGTCTGCGGAAAATTTTCCTCGCGAGCACCTGTGTTTATTGGCTTAACAAGCTTTCGCTACGCATCCCAATGCACGATCCAGGCTTAAAGAAGTCCTGCGAAGCGTGGATCCTCGTACTTAGCACTGGACTAGACCGCTCGCGCCTATCTATTTGTCTATAACTGTATGCACGTTAGAGATTTGCGACTGGAAATCGATGAGCTTTCGTCCACATATGAACGTATCTACCAGCAATCTATCCTCTATAGCACCCCACCAAGCGGATCAGGTACATATTTTGCACCATAGCAGACTCTTGGCGCATATTCGCGCTTAGCACTATACTTTCCTTATGATTACTGATGGACCGATTCCTGGACTCAAGCTCTATACTCCTCGAGTGTTCGGAGATGACCGTGGTTACTTTTTTGAAACATTCAATGCGAACGTTTGGAAGGAGGCTGGCATCACAACGCCTTTCGTTCAGGACAACGAAGCATACTCAAGTCGCGGTGTTTTGCGTGGATTGCACTACCAACGTGGTGAGCATGCACAAGCAAAGCTTGTACGTGTGATTCACGGCGAAGTGCTTGATGTTGCTGTGGATTGCAGACCCGGATCGCCAACTTATGGGCAGCACCATGCTGTGCTTTTGAGCGGAGAGCTAAAAAACCAATTTTACGTACCACGAGGCTTTGCCCACGGGTATGTAGTACTAAGTGAAACCGCGCTTTTTGCTTATAAGTGTGATAATTTTTATCACCCTAAAGCAGAAGGAGGGCTAAAATTTAATGATCCTACCCTGGGTATCGATTGGAAGATCGGCATGGCAGAAGTTCAACTGAGTGAGAAGGATGCGATTCTTCCTCACTTCGGAGATCACTTAGCAGCTCTTTAAACACCTCAAGCCTCTTACTCAATTTTTGTTTTATGCGCATCTTAATTACAGGAGCAAATGGCCAGGTGGGCATGGCCCTTCGTCGCACACTCACCAACCCTTCGTTTGAATGTCGATTCACAGATCGAGAGGAATTGGACATGCGTGATGAAGAGGCGGTTCGGGAGACGACACTGTCTTTTAGACCTGACGTGGTAGTAAATTGTGCTGCGTACACAGCTGTAGACAAAGCAGAGGACGATACGCAGGCTTGTGTTGAGATCAATCAAGATGCAGTGCGTGTTTTGGCGGAAGCCTGCAGCTCTATCAATGCACGTTTTATCCATATCTCGACAGACTATGTGTATCACAATAAAGTGAATCGACCGTTACGGGAAGATGATCCTACAGATCCTCAGAGCGTTTATGCACGTACGAAGTTGGCCGGTGAAAAAGAGGCCCTTTCAGCTTGCGCCAAAACCACTATTCTGCGCACCAGCTGGGTATTCGGGCTTGAAGGAGCAAATTTTGTCCGCACCATGGTTCGCTTGGGAGGTGACAGAGATCAACTCTCCGTTGTCGCAGACCAAATTGGGGCTCCGACTTATGCTGATGACATCGCTGGAGCGATCCTTCATATCATCGAATCGCCAGAACTAAAGCCCGGTACGTACAACTACGCTGGCCTTGGGATAGCCTCATGGTATGACTTTGCAAAGGCAATCATGGAAATTTATGGCCTCTCCTGTGAGGTGAAACCAATTCCAACCACTTCCTATCCTACTCCAGCAGCTAGGCCTCACTACAGCGTCCTCGACCTAACTAAAGCTCAGAATGCAGGCTTTACTTTTCGTCATTGGCGCGACGCATTGGTAGACTTCAAAGCAAGCGACGCAACGTCGTAAGCCAAATTGACGTTGAGGTAGTTATTACCTTGCCGCAAGTGACTCTACCTACCCCCTTTCGCGTACTCTTCATTTCCTTACTCGTACTGGTTGCGAGTGAGTCGGTTTTTGCGACGCACAACCGTGCCGGCGAGATTCGTGTAGAACAGCTTTCGGGCTTTACTGTACGAGCTACAGTTGTAACGTACACTGCTTTTCAAGGCAACTCAAATGACGCTGATCGTGACTCCGTATTGGTTGAATGGGGTGACGGCACCGAAGAGTGGGTCATAAGAAGCAACGGGCCTGTGGTCGATGGCTTTCCAAACGGAGTTCGCCTAGGTGACAACATCAAGGTGAACATTTATACAACTACACATACGTACAGTGGACGAGGTCGATACGTCATTGGAATGCAAGATCCTAACCGGGTCGACAATGTCCTCAACATTAATAATGGAGGTAGTACAGAAGTTCGCTTTTACATACGGACAGTTTTTACCTTCCTAGACCCGAATTTCCAAGGTCCAAACTCAACACCAGAGCTCTTACAACCCCCAATAGATGATGGCTGTGTAGATCAACGGTTCACGCACAACCCCAATGCATTTGATCCAGATGGTGACTCATTGGCCTACCGTCTAGGAGTTCCGCTTCAAGGAGAAGGAATACCTGTTCCGAATTACCAATCTCCAAGCGAATTTGGAGGGATTGGTGGAGCGAGTTTCTTCACCTTAGATGAGACCACCGGTACTTTAACGTGGGACAGACCTAGGCGTCGAGGCGACTACAACGCTGTCATTTTGATCATTAGCTACCGTAATGGCTTTGCGATCGACACCACTGTTCGGGATATGCAAATCTCGATCAAGGAATGCGATAATCTTCCTCCGGCGATTGTGGTCGACAATGAATTTTGTCTCATCACAGGACAATCGCTCACTTTGGATCCTGTAGCAACTGCACCAATTTCAGAACCAGACCAAGAGGTACGCCTAGAAGCGACAAGTGCGACGTTTGATTTGCCATTCTCGCCTGCGACATGGAATGGCGACAGCCTTTACCATCCTCAACCTTGGACTCGACGGTATTCCTGGCAAACAGTATGTGAACATACCGACCGATATCCCTATAATTTGATCTTCAAAGCAACCGATGACTTCGGCACTAACATTGGCGGCGAGACAGATTTGAGTTGGCTTGAGGTGGTACGCATTAAGGTGAGTGCTCCACCACCTGAGGACGTTCAGATTGATGCTGACAATGGCCTCATCGATTTAGACTGGGAATCACCCTATGCATGCGAAGACGCCGCAGATAATTTTTTCTACGGTTTTAGTGTGTGGCGCCGTGAAGGCTCTAATCCCTTTCCTTTTGATTCTTGTATGCAAGGTCTTAGTGGGCGGGGATACACCCGCATCTCTAATCGCACGTTAGACATGTCTGGTGGTCGCTATGTATTTACAGACGATAACATAGAACGTGGTCGAACGTATTGCTATCGAATTCTCGGTCAGTTTGTACGCTATACTGCCACAGGGCGTCCTTTCAACCTCGTTGAAAGTCTTCCAAGCGCAGAAGTTTGCATACAGTCTTCTCGAGATTTACCCCTCTTGACACGTGCAGATGTCCTCAATACAGATCCAACTTCAGGTTCGGTTGATGTGAGATGGACAGCACCGTTGGCCATTGACTTGGATACGATTGCCAATCCTGCGCCGTACACGTACGAAATCTTAAGAAGTGATGGCGTTGGAACAAACAACTTCAACCCAATTCCTGGAACATTGAACACTTACGCAAGCTTTGTTGCATTGCAAGCAGACACCATGTTTGTTGATCAGAACTTGAATACAGTGTCTCAAGGCTATACCTATGCTATACGATTCACCGCCAATGGTAGTGACAATGGCATCGCACCGCTCCCTTCTTCCACAATCGATTTGAGTGTAGCCAGTACAGACCAACTCAACACCTTAGGGTGGGATTCTGAAACCTCGTGGGAAAACACGCGCTATGAGGTGCTCCGACAAACGTTGACAGGATTTGACACTTTGGCGTCGGTAACCTCAACTACCTATGCTGATGCTGATGTCGAGAATGGAGTCGAATATTGCTACAAGATTTTGGGCTATGGCACGTATGGTGTTTCGACGATTCATTCACCGTTGCTCAACAATAGCCAAGAAGTATGTGGTATTCCAGTTGATACCGTTGGTCCTTGTCCACCGATAGTAAGCGTATCTACAATTTGTGACCTCTTAGAAGACCAGCAGAATATTCGTCCTCCGTTTTCGAATACGCTATCTTATAGTTTTGGCGAAAGCTGCGAACCCGCTGGAGATTTAAGTGCGCTTCGTTTCTATGAACTATCTGATTCATTAGGCACCAACAGAACCTTACTTGGAGAGATTGATTACCCAATCGATTCTACTTTCCTAGTGGAGGATTTACTTGAAATCGCAGGTTGCTATGCGGTATCTGCTGTAGATTCTACAGGCAATGAAGGTCCACTTTCAGCTACTGTCTGTGTTCCCAATTGTCCTTTCTACTTGCTGCCGAATGTAATTACACCCAATGGTGACAATCAGCATGACGTGCTTCGTCCGAGGATCAATCGCTTTGTAGAGCGTGTTGACTTTTTACTCTATAATCGTTGGGGTGAACTTGTTTACCAAACCGAAGATCCTACACTGGGATGGGATGGTACGAACCTAAATGGTGAGCCCGTTTCTGATGGCACCTTCATCTATACATGCGAGGTGTTTCAGCGCTTGCCTGGAGGCGAAATTGAGCGTCTAAATGGCGAAGCGTTAAGTGGCAGTATTGAAGTCTTTAGAGGTAATTGATAAGTCACCTGTTCATCTATCGATGCTAGACTCCATGAACTCGTTTTGCTTTGTAAACTTGCGAAGCCTTCGCTCGTTCTATTAGCTCACTCAACGATCAACATCTTGTTTACCGGAATCATTAAAGCCCTAGGCACCATTACTGCCATTGCGCATGAAGGCAGTAATATTCATGTTACGGTTGAATCTGCATTAGCCAATGAAGTAAGTATAGATCAAAGTGTAGCGCACGATGGGGTTTGCTTGACGATTACGTCTGTTTCTGCTTCCGCCAAAACCCATGTTGTAACGGCAATTCAAGAGACCTTAGATCGATCCACTTTAGGTGAATGGAGAGTTGGTCGACAAGTGAATTTGGAATTAGCGATGCAAGCAGGCGCACGTCTTGATGGACACATGGTACAAGGCCATGTGGATACGACAGGCGAGTGCACAAGTGTAGAGGATGTGGATGGAAGTTGGAACTATCGTTTCAAGTATGAGGCGCACCCAGAACGCATCTTAGTAGATAAAGGAAGCATTTGCATTAATGGGGTTAGCCTTACCGTGGTTGACCCAACTATAGATTCCTTCGGAGTATCAATTATCCCATATACTTACGAGCATACGACTTTCAAAAACATGAAGCCCGGTTCGAAGATCAACTTGGAGTTTGATGTGATCGGCAAGTATGTGGTTCGTTATGCGAAATTGTATCGCGAAGGGAAGCAATCCTAAAAAGGGAAAGCTTCTAAAGTCCAAGCGCATATCTTGAGAGCATCAGCTTTTTATGCATCGGCGCCATGATTCTTTAGAATTTCCTTTCGACTATAGACTATTAAATAAGGTCCACAGTCAAAAGGAAATCTAATTCGAATAAAATAGCTTTGTTGTCTTGTTCGGTAAATTTTAAACTTAGCGTATTTGAGCTACCGTAAACGACTTTTGCCTACCCTCAATTTCTACATTTAAAATCACAACCCCTTTGTAATCTACAATCGGTTGCCAAGAATTCAGCTGGATTTCCTGAGACGAAAGGTGAACGCCTGCAGTATTAAATTGTGACACAGTAGCTTGAAGGTCTTGGTCAGCTTTCAAGAAGTATTGGCCGTTATTAGTTAAAAGTTCAAGGTCGAGCAAAATTGGAGACTGTACACCAGTCGCGACATCTAAGTCAATACTAAAAATCTCAGCTCCAACAGCTGCATCGAGTTTACTTGCAAAGTACAAGACCCCTCCAGTTGCACCTATTGGACGTACGGATCGAATTTCAGTAGATCTTAGTGGATCAAAATCATAAACTGTTGTAGCATCTCCAGTCTCCATATCTACGAGCGTCAACTTGGGCCTGAAATTATTAGAAACCCCTTCACCATAAAGCGAGTATTTACCAAAACTGATAAAATCTGTTTGCTGAGGTTCTAACTCTTTCACTTGTCGAGTCCCAGCCTCAGTACCATCTGTAAAGATTAGAAAGTCGTCGCTAAACACACCTCCGCTGCTGATGAATGCATACTTATCGTTATGCACGGCCACCTTCATTGTTGCACCTTGCGTGTAAGATGCCTCAGATTCAGAAACTACTTTTTCAATAGTTGGTGTTGCTCCAGATACGTTGTAAAACCCGCTTGAAACTTTCCAGCAAAGGGCGGATTTAGTTGAAAGTGGATTAATCCTCGCTGCCAAGCCTCCGTCTATTGAGAAGGTCTCAATTACTCCAGTCGTTGGACGATAGATATAATTATCTTCAAAATCAGCATCGAAAGAAGACTGGGTACTAAACATTAAGGCTCCATCAAGGTCGGTCAATCCAAAGGCTGTAGAAAATCGCGATGTACTTTCGATCATTCCTTTAAAGGCAGCCGAATCACCTTCGACTGCATATAATTCCCAGTTATTTCCTCGTTGATAGAGGAATGCGATTTCATCTAGATAAGTGGTGTATACAGGACTTGCTTGACGTCCTGAAATAAAAAGGTTAGCACCTTCTGTGATGTTTTGAAAGTTCGTGCCATCGGCCGTGCGGTAGAGTATGTTATCGTAGCTGAAATACAGATTGCCAGACGCTGATACAACAAGCCTAGATAACGAAGCACTAGGAGTACCGGTTGGAAACACTTTTTCGGTTCCTGCCTCAGTCCCATCAGTAACCCAAAGTGCTGTACCTCCTGTGCCATCGTTCGCAGAGAAATAGACTTTGCCGTTAAATTCAGTGAAAGACCTAGGGTCAGATTCCTGATCTCCAACATTAATGTCCTTGACGATGGTAATCGAGTTGCCTGTGATTTTTGCCAACTCTAATCCTGTTGAAGGAGAAGATAAGGGCATAAGTAGGCTACCATCATAAACGATGCCTTGATAGTTAAAGTCATCAACCGATCCATCACCACCAGGTGTAAAGTCTTGAACAAGCTGAGGGACTTGTGCAGCAAGAATTGAGGAGATGAAAAGGAGTAAAAAAGCAGTAGAAAAGAAGCGTTGGAACATAAGTAAAATGTATTTAGAGTAATGGTTTGCCTCCTTTTAGAAGCAAAGGAAAGGCATTAAAAGTAATTTATTGGCTTCTCTCCAATCCACCAAATTTTCCTGGAAATGAATTGTTGGAAACTACATTTATCCTGCAGATTTTCCTTATTTCTTGCAATTGGTACCGCTATGAGCGGAGTTGCAATGACTCTTGTTGATGAAACACTTAACCTTGTTCCAAACAGGCGACAAATATGAACTCAACAGATGCTCTTGCCTGTAGCAAAACTCTCGGTATACCTATCTTAAAGGTGCCCGAACCTAGTCTCTTAAAGTTTTGGCGAAAGCTGAAAAATAGCTTCGGAAGCTCATATCCTTAGAGGTAAGTGAGACAGTTTCCTTGACTTCCAACTCCTTAGAAGTTGATCCTGATGTTTTATTTGACTAGCCTACAGCCTAATCATCATCTGATCAACCTGCTGGGCACCTTTTATCTCAATGCTGTATAAGCCAGCTGAAAGGTTTTGTAGATGAAGCTGTTCGATTTTTGCTCCTGATGCCTGAATTGCAGTTTCCCAGGTCTTTACGACCTTACCGCTCATATCTATCACCCGAATGTGAACATCCTCATTTACTCCCCAATCATTGAGTTGCAGTATTCCAGAACCTTGCGCGAGTGGATTAGGATAAACTTCGATCGACTTATTATCACTTTTGATCGTTACAGCTACGATGTCTGACTCTGCTTGAGTACCATCAACATCTACGCTGATAAGCTTGTAATAGTGAATCCCAGACGCACTGTTCGGGTGCACCACACTATATGAAGACTTTTGCTTCGCTTCAGTGGTCGCAATCTTTTCCCAGTATTCAGTTTCGCTTTTATGAAAGATCTGATACTCATACAGATCAACCTCGTTAGCTACAGTCCAGCTTAAATCGACAGTGCTTTTCTTAGGTGTTGCTTCGAAAGAAACGAGCTCCACAGGGAGTGGAACTGAAAGGGTAAGGCCATAGTCTTCAACCTCTTGAAAGCTCGAGTTTGTGCACCCGTTAACCCCTGCACCACTTGAAGTACCTACCGCAATTATTCGCATCCGAAGAATTTGATTCTGGACAGCACCGGCAGGTAGGTTTAGTGTTCCAGTTACAGGGACATCTGCACTAGAACTAAATCCAACACCTGTTACAGTTTGTGATAAATACTCTTCGCTAGCTGCAAATGTTCCGTCATTATTTGCATCTACATAAACCTCGACTGTTTGCGTATTGGCATTGTTAATAGTGGCACTAAAAGGAATTGAACTAGAACTCGATGTCCCCATAAACTGACATGACCAATCTGAGTAAGCATTTCCAGTTTGACCTGCGTCACCCGTTGTATTATTAATCCCCGCAACTGTTACATTTCTCACACCAATCGCAAAGAAGCCCGTAGTAGAGGTGTTGGTTGTATTTGGTGTGCAGCTCGCTGCAGTTGGTGGTGAATCTGCAATTACGTCTACTGATCCGGACCCTGACACAGTAACGCTACTCCCGCAATCCGAATTTGAACTTGATAAATTGATGGTCTTGATTCCTGTTGTTGAATAGGAAATTGTAGGATCAGTAGCTGTAGAGCTAGCTGGGGATGCTCCAGTCATTGTCCAAGAGAACCCTCCTGCATTCCGGCCAGACCTATTATCTATAGTGATTTGCTGCCCGATACATAATTGAGAAGGAGTCAAAAAATTCACCTTAGGACTTCCGGTTAGCTGATAAGTACCATCAACACAAGCAGTAGCACTTACACGTGCTTCAAATTCAGCAGTTGACTGAGAAGACCAACTTGTGGTATTGTTTATTGCAGGGGCCATAATAAACCCTGATCCGGAGGCATCGTGCGTTATTCCAAAATTATGTCCCGTCTCGTGAGAGGCGAGTACTCTTAGTTGCCAAGCTGATGTTGTAAAATTTTCAAAAATCGCTACCCTACTGTTTTCAGTACAAACTCCTGGACGACGAGCTACACCGACGGCAGAGCTTGTATTTCCCACGATGTCTCTTTCTACCCAAATTTGAGAAAGGTCATATGAAGAAGTAAATCCACTACCGCTTTGTCCCCACGTATTGAAGTTGGTTAGTAAGGTACTTGCAGACGTTGAGCTTGTAAGTGTGGTCTCTAAACTTGTGGTGGCAGTTGTACTCACATATTGCTCTACAATAGTAAACTCAACGTCTTCTTGAAAAATGCCTTGATAGTCCGTTTCCATCGAATTAATAACACCCACAATGAATGCTTCAGTAGCTGCAACCGTACCATAGGTCGTAAACATTTCAAAGTCGGAAGCGATGGCAAGATCGATCTTGATACACTGCCCCCCAATTCTTTGCTGATGTTGCCGATTCCGAACACTCTTCTGGAAGTCCTCAATCTTGTCCTCTGTAGCCTGATATCCACAAGTATGATTCTCATCTAGTATCACATCAGAAACACGATACATAAGGAAGGTACCAGGTGCAGCTTCAGGAATAAGGTGCTGTGCTGGTTCTATGTACCATGCGCCGCCGTTGTATGGTAACTGGCCTTGAATGAAATTCTCAGTAATGGTTAAGCTTGCGCCAAAACCAGATATCTTCTCTCCTTGAAAAGTACGTATCGGAGAATATGTACGTGCACCAACACCAAATTCATCCTCAACTCGTAAAGAATAACTTGGTGCAAGTTGACTAACTTCTTCAAGGTTTATTGCAATCTGCTCACCGTTAGGTAGGTCGAGTGAAAACACGGACCCTCGATCCAGTTGCAATAGTAGTTTTTGCGTATTGATTTTGACCAATTGGTACTCCTTAATCACTCTGTCAACGATAGTCGTTGAATTAGGCTGTGGAGCCGCATCCAGTTTGAGTTGTTGGGCGATCAGATCAGAACAGAAAAGATTGCCTGCAAAAAACAAGAATAGTGTTAGAAAACCTGAGAGTAGTGTGCGCATTGTGAGAGACTTTGAATAAGGCTAATTTAAGGCGAAAAGTTGACGCCACACAATACATTTAAGTCATTTTCAAAAGACATAAGTCGCTGATAAAAAGACATTTACCATCAAATGAATACCGTTACAGCCCGTCTTCACAGACTAAGTCAAGGAATTTATCCCTAGAAACTTAAGCGTTGCATTCCTTTGCTCAACCTTTCCCAACACCCTGCTTTGCCCATAAGTCGAACGGCAAAAGACGACTCATTTGCTTAGTGCCTAGTAAGCCTTTATGGTCTCCTATAAAACTTGGATAAATGATGAAAAATTACATTGAACTTTAAGAACTAACAATAGAATGGATATCATAGACAATGAGCACATCGAATAAAAACAAGTATTCAACCTTTTTCGACCAATCGCTCTCTTACTCGAATGGCCTTTGGTTGTGCTCACGCTTTTGGGAATTTCACTTGGAAATGAAGAGGTAAAAACGTTTGCGGTTTTATCTCTCTCTGAACAGGATCTAATACGAACTGACTAATTATTCTTAGAAGTATACTTCGAGCCAGGCACAGACACAGTATTGAATGGTAAAATTGGCCCTAACAATAGCACTGAAGCCAATGAATTTTACTACGCCCGGCAATCGAAAATCCCCATCATCGATGGTACTATTTGTCGGCCTTTCTTTTGTCCATCATTGTCAACACACGATCGTAGTTGTGCGGAACCAATCGAAAATATTGTAGTGTGACTGTTTGCTGTAAGTACTCTCGCTCCAAGCGTGTATCTCAGTCTGACCTAATTATAGATTGGGTATAATGTATCTATATTACGACAATAACCAGCAACCAAAGACCTATACACCTGAAAGGTTGCAGTGTACACAAGACTTACCTAAAAGACAAGCGAGCTATTTCTGGGGTTTACTCAAAAAACTCCTATTGCCTCGAAAGCTCACTTACCCCTATCATAACTCCAAACCTTCCATCATGCCCATCTTCTCGAATACGAGGGTCGAAGACGCGTGAGACAAACCCATCCAAATAAAGCGCCTGCTTGCAACCCAATTTTCGAAAATAGTTGGCAAATGAATAAAAGTTAACAGGGCGCTTTGACATCGCAAGATGAATCCGACCATCAGGCAATATCCCGACCCCGTTCCTAATATTTAAATTAGTCGAGTTTTGACGAAAGGCAGAATGCACTACTCCATCAATAAGCAACATTGGCCCCGACTGGGTAGCAAAAGAAGGGTTAATATCTGACCGATATGTGCTAGTTTGTATGACATGACCTGCACCTACAGAATCTATGTAAAAGACACCATTGGGCATCAAATAGAAATTACCTTCCCCTTTGCCTGTATCAAGAGCGCTCAACTCCTTACCCTCTTCAATATATAGGCCCACAGGAGAATATCCCTTAGAAAACATGCCACCGTTCATCGCAAAAACGAGATCCTGATTAGATTTTTTGACGTGACCGTCTAGCGCATTAAAATGTCGCATCGGCTCACCGTTTGCACCAAGCCAATACGTCTGAACAATCTGTAACGCCGGTGAAACTGTAAAGGATATATAATTTGAATCGAGTTGCTTATTTGATTCTAAAACATCCACCCTACCCTCCTCAATAGAAGTAAAAGGTTCAACTTTTTTATTTGAACATGAAACTAAAAAAAGAACAACCAATAACACCGACACACTATTGACAAATAATCTACACCATTCCCTTAAAGTATTCGTCATACCAAAAACCATTTAGATTATAAAGAATGAAGCGAATAGTGCTAAGCTTTTGAAGACTAGTCCAAGAATACTTTGCCCGACTGAATTTCCAAGTCGGAACAGACTACAACAAAATACATCCCCCTCTTTAAATCTGAAACGTGCAGCGAAACAGGTTTTGGCGAAAGCGGAAAACCTTCGAACAAATCTCTCTTGAGGTCTCTAACTAGCTTCCCAGTGATGTCATACAACTTCACACTGGTAAGAATATCTATTTCACTGTAAACGAAAATTTCATCTGAAGCTGGGTTTGGATAAAGAATGAGCGACTCATTAGAAGTTGCATAAACAGTCTCATTGCTACTTACAATCCCCTCACAGTCGCTCGCTAACACCTCTGCTACAGCTTTAAATTTAGGAGCAGGAATAAGACTGGTATCCTGGTGCATCGTTTCCAGCATTCCCCAGCTGCCAAACTGCCCAGAGCGACCGGTTACTAAAGAGAAGTGCTGTAGTTGCAGAGGTTCATTCCCTACCTGCAACGTGCGCAAAGTATCAAACCACTCGTTATAAATGTTATAGAGCGCCGTGTCACGCTGAATATCAAGCAAGGCCTGGTTGTACGATTGAACTTGTCCAAACGGCTGTCCAGTTAAATGCTGACCACCTTCATAAAAAAGCATCGGAATATTCAATGAATCCGCAATGGTTTCTTTTATCTCACGTAAATAAGGCGTAGCCTCTTCGGTGATGTTTCGCCGCGCCCAGTAGGCAATATCGGCAGCTGTAGCAGCAGATCCAAGTGCATCTAAGGCCGCATCGCCGTCCTCTCCAATTCCGAAATAAAACGTTGGCGCAACGGCATCAAAACTTCCTGGCCGCATATTGAACACCGTGCGTTGGGCAACATCAGGCCAGCCCGTCTGCACACCTACTACCCTTTTAATACGGGCCGTATCGGCACCATAGACGTCCGTCCAAATATCCATGGTACGCTGAACGAAACCAACCGTATTCTCTGGCCATGGCAAACCCGTTTCTAGTTCACCGTATTTGCTACACCAATGTGCTTGCCCAAAAAGCCAATTCCAATTTTCGTTACTGTACTCAACCGTTAGCGTACGCTCCCGATCAAGGTTATCGTGAAAGAGTTGGGCCATCTCACGGATGTATTCAGGACTGGCGCGGTATGGCACGCAAACCCATCCATCGAGACCTTCTTGATTCATCAAATCGATCATGAGTTCGTATGGGATGCCTTTGTTGTGCGCGTAGGTGTAGTAGTCTGGTTGCTGGCGTTCGTTCCAAGCATACAACGCTGGTGAATCCCAGCTCGTCCAGTCTTTTTGCCCCCAATTGTTGGTCTGCCCCCAGTCCATGAAGCGCACCGAACGAAACATGCGCACGCGATCCAACCAAACTTCACTGAACGGCTGATCCATATAGGTAGATTCGGTACCCGGCATTAGCACCCGGATATTACGGATAGGATTCCCAACTTCAGATCGATTGATTCGCATTTCAAGAGCGTTCCCTCCAGCTGCGGTATCCAAATCGAAAGTCATGCGCCCGTTGCCGTGATCTATAAAGTTGGTAAAGCCGCCCCACCAAGCAAGCTCTCCTTCACCGTCGTAGAGTACAGTGTAGGTCCCTTCCTCCCAACCATCGAGTTCAGCCCATATAGTGGCTACTACTTGCCTATATGGATGACCGTTTACAATTTGTGGAAGCGAGACAGGATAGCCGTCAGGTCTTAGCGCTAGGCTGTCCTGCAAGTCTGTACTCCAAGGGCTTCCGTTCGGATTATCGAAATCCTTAGTGTACCACTCTCGCGCATTGCGCATACGGTCGACAAAAGGCAGTTCCGTGCCCCAATCGAACATGCCTGCGAGGTTGGTCCCGATGGCGAGCTTGCATGAATCTGGCAGAGTTGATTGGGCGTAGCTATTCAAGCTATTGACCAGGATGCTAACCACCAAGAATGTAAGAAGAGCAAGATGACGCATAGCTGTAGATTTCAATTAAAGGTAAAGAGCACTGGTCATTTGAAGGATCCGCGTTCAATTAGGTTACGGATATAGATTAAGATGGATTTACTTTCATGCAAATGCTTTCTCCCTCACCGCTGCTCTTGTACAACGCATGATTACCTCCTGCATATCGGCGCCATCGCTTTTAATAGGATCAATAAACCGAACTAGCTCGGTGCGGAGGCGGTACAGTTTGCGTAGGTCATCGGTCTGCTTGGCCTCGGCAACCATTTCGATTTTATTGAGGTGAGCCGCTCGAGCTTGGCGCGGATTATAAATGCCTGCAAGCTCAGAGCACTGGTTGCACGTTCCCTTTTGATTAACAAGCGCACAACGCCTCGAGAATACGTTGGTCATCGTAGTCCGTGCATCGTGAAGTAGGTGCTTCACCTTGCCCTCGGTGAGCTCTAGAATCTCAGCGATCTCTCGCCGCTTAAACTGGTAAACGTCTTTGAGCATCACGGCGACTTGCTGATCAATCGGGAGGGTTTTCCCAATGCAGGTGAAGCAAAAATCAATGTGCTCCCGTACGTCGTAGCGCCCACTAGGAGACTGGTGATGAACCTTCATAAACGCCTCTGCAATTGTGGAGCTCCCCATGGCTAAGGACTTCGATCGATCCTGCGCATCCTCTGGCCAGCGCTGCCTTTGTCGTAAAGCATCCCGACCCAGGTTGGCAGCAATGCGAAACACCCAAGTCTTCAGACTCGACTCTCCACGAAAGGTGCCGATCTTTTCAAAGGCCCGCACGAAAGCATCCTGCGCCAAATCTTCGGCGTCTTCCCTGTTTGCGACCAAGCGATACAGAAAACTTTTAAGCTGATCCTGAAAGCCTAAAAAGAGTTCTTGAAAAGCAAGGATATCACCTCCTTTCGCTTTTTCGAGTAGATTGATTTGACTGTTACTTGGAGAGCTCATCGAGTAAGTTTTGGTGTGCGGCTTTCGCCAAAACAGGCCATTCATCAGAAGCCGAAGAGGGTACCTGAATCCAAGCCTTCATCGGTTTGCCCTTCCCCGCAGGATCGAAGAGTGAAAAACCATCGCGAGCAAGAAGGTCTGGGTGCAACTCAGGTGGCAGCTTAAAGGCTACATGATCGTTAGTATCCGCATGCCAGAAAACGAAGGGTTTACGACCGATGTTAAGGCTCGGGTATCCAAACATGCTCCCCTTACGTGCTTCGGGTAGCTCGTCAAGCAAGGCCAAAAAATTGTCTGGTGGGTACATATAAAGTGAGTTTTAGCGAAAGCTGAAATTGCCTTAAACCGGATTAGAACGGAAGGTATCGATCACGGGCAAAACCCTCGGAGAAGAGAAGTGCCGCACCTGCCATGGCAATGTCTCGAAAGACCGCGATGACTCCCACAAAGTCTCCCGAGATCGCTTTAGGTACATGAATGAGAATAACGAAAAGGAGCAGTTCGAGCGCGAGTGCGTGACCGGCTAAGCGATCAAGTTTGCCGAGTACGACACTCAGCGCAAAGGCCAGCAAACCGACGCCAGCGAAGTAAACCCAGAATGCTGGAAACGGCAGCCAGTCAGGTACGTAGTCAATCGAAAACTCGAGCGGACCGAAGTGGAGAATGCCGAAAGCGGCCATGGGAAGTGTGAAGAGGATAGTGGCGATGCGTCGCATGTCAGAAAGGGTTTAGAGGTTAAAAAATTGGAGAATGTTAGGACTAGATGACGCTGCGCGTTCCGCGATCAGCGTCAATGATGTGGCTGTTGAGGATGGCTCCAGCAGGACTGGCGACAAAGGCAATTAGTTCGCCTACTTCAGCGAGTGTAGGTCCGCGACCGGTGAGATATCCCTGTTTCATACCGGCCAAGAGCGCCTCTGGACTGATGCCCATGCGCTTGGCTTGGAGGGCGTTAGTCTCGGCAATCGTGCGGGTTTCAGCAAGGGCGGTGACGTTGATGCAGGTTGCACGTCCACCGAGCGGTGCAAGTTCTGAAGCAATGGCTCTGGTCAGACCTTCAATGGCGGCAGATGCGGAAGCGAGTCCTGCCATGCCCGTCATTTTCATGCGGCTCAGCGAGGAGGTGAGACTGATGACCGTCCCTGCAGTACCAAGTGATTGCCAATGGCGTGCCGCGCATTGGGCTGTCACGAACTGGCCACCAACTACAAGTTTGTGCAGCTTGGTGAAGCTGTCGAGCGAGAGGTCTGCAATCGCCGTTCCGTAGTCGGCCTCTACAGCTCGCGGTCCGACGCCGTTGAAGATGACTTCGACGCGGCCGAACTGTTTCTGCACGTTGTTGATAGCAGCAGTTACTTGGTCGGGGTCGAGTACATCAACTCGTTGTACGGGCAGTACACATCCGAGCTCTTGGTGCAAATGGGCAACAGACTCAGGATTACGTGCGGCGAGGGTGACCTTTGCACCGCTCTGATGAAGTGCTCTTGCAGCTGCTGAGCTGATAGCTCCGCCTGCAGCGAAAACGAGGCAAGAAGTGGGGTTTGTGATTTCCATGTCAGTAGGTTTTTACTACTGACGAATGGCGGATTAAAAACGGTCGAAGGTTTTTCTAGTTCACCTAAAAACAAAAAAACCGTTTTCATTTGCTGGCGTGACAACCATTGCAAATAAAGTCAAAAGAGGCCTCTCGGCTTTAGAGTTTCAGCTTTCGCCAAAACAAGCTCTGCCAGGATGAGCAGAAACACGATCACAATGCACCTCAGAATTTGCCCAGAGCTGGACTCCTCGTGAACCGAGACGTCTCACGCCTCACAAAAGAGATATGAGTGACCACTTGAAAGGAAATGCAATTAGCATATTAGCCGACTGAAAAAAGCCTAGAATTGAAGTAATGTTGAGTGCGATGAACTTTTTATTCATCAATTTAGGAAAATACAGAATAAAGTGTAAATTTGTCGCACTCACGAATTGGTTAACCAGTTGAAGGTTGACCACCGACCTATTGAAAAATGCTTAAAAGTTTCTCCAAAATCCAGATGGAAAGTCCGGTCGACAAGATCGTTGGGCAAATTAAAGAATTGATCCATGGAGGAGACCTTAAACTTGGTCAAAAACTACCCAGTGAGCGATCGCTAGCCGAGCAGCTCGACGTAGGTCGCAGCTACGTTAGAGATGCCATCAAAAAGCTTGAATTTTTTGGTGTTCTGCGTACGTCGCCACAAAGTGGAACTTACGTAGTCGGAGTGGGCGTAAATGCACTTCAAGGACTTATTGGAGATGTGTTATCGTTTGAGGGACATGAATTCAATTCATTAGTAGAAACACGGTTACTCATCGAGTGTGAGACAGCTGCACTTGCCGCTACTCGTCGCACGGCTACTGATCTCGATGAGTTGAAGTATGCCTTTGACGAGCATGAAAAAATAACAAAAACTGGTAAAGCTGGAATTGAGGCCGATCTTCTCTTTCATGTGAAAATAGCAGAAGCTTCAAAAAATTCCGTTTTGCAATCGCTTTTAATGATCATCACGCCTGATATCATTAAGCGATACAATGAACTCAAAATTTGTGGTGTTGATGATCTCCAAACAACACTTGAAGAACATTCACAAATCATAGACTGCATCATAAACAAAGATGCTTTGGGTGCTAATAGTGCTATGGCAACACACCTCGCTGGAGTTTCAAAATTCAGTACCCAACTTTTAAACAACGAATAGTTTCATTTAATCTTCGAACTAATAAAATTTTGAATGAAACTACCATATGATTAAATCAGAGTCTGATTTTTATCGGACGGGACAAGTTATCTTTCAATTCCATTGGAAATTAAAATGAATTTCAGCAGAAATTCTACTGGAAGAGAACATCCTACTTTTTTGTCATCAACCCCATCGGCACCTGAATGTTTGCCATACACCAGCAAGTTATGGACTCGAATCAATAACGATGGACCCTAAATCGGAAATTGTTTTTTAGTAAGACTTGAGTTTTAAAATCGTGAAGGAGAGGTACCACTTTAACGTGGTATCCTCCCTTTATTTTTTCCTCAAGGTACAATCTTACTAAAAAAATATAGACAAGAGATGTAATTTAAACACCTCAATCAATCATTCTCAACTAAGATGTTTTCAAACTACGCTTCCTACTTCAATTGCTTCCACACAAACATTGTGTGGAGTGATTCCACCTTTAGAAGTAAGAAGCGAATTACGGTAGGAATAATAATGTTGATCTTTTTGTGTGGAGTTTTAGCGCAAGCTCAAAAAACATCCATGCAGGATAATACCGCAGAAATAGTCGAAGCCGTACGTGAAGGATCAGCCCCTCCTGTATTTCTGAAGTCGTTGAATGCGGCAAAACTATCCGTTGAAGACTGGATGGCAGATGGAACCTTAGTGCCCGTCCCAAAAGACATGGCGGGAGGATACAGTCATGAAGTACATAAGCGCAACCTTTTGCTCATGCAGAAAACAGGCTCTTTGTACGAGCTAACTGGAGAGAAGAAGTATTTCGCCTTTTTGAGAGAGTTATTCTTGACCTATGCTGAGAAGTATCCAACTTTCGGTGTGCACCCTTCCACCAAGTCATACGCGCCAGGTAAGCTCTTTTGGCAAGCTCTTAACGATGCGAATTGGCTCGTCTATGGTAGTCAGGCATACGCAATCATACGTGATGAACTTCCTACTAGCGAGCAACAAAAAATTGAGAATGACTTCTTAAGACCTTACGCAGATTATATCTCCTTAGAAAGTCCTCAGTTTTTCAATCGCGTCCACAACCACAGTACTTGGGGTAATGCGGGTGTCGGCATGCTTGCAATCGCACTTAAAGATAAAGACCTTCTTCAACGAGCGCTATACGGCCTTCCTAAAAACGTAACTACAGAGCTAAAACTCGACAATGATGGAGGTGACATTAAAGCTGGACCAAATGGTGAGGCTGGCTTTTTTGCTCAACTTGACAATGCCTTTTCCCCAGACGGCTACTACAGTGAAGGTCCATATTACCAGCGCTACGCGATGTTACCATTCATTGTGTTTTCGAAAGCACTAGAGTCCTATGACCCTTCTATTAAAATATTTGAATATCGCGATGGACTACTTCGCAAAGCAGTTCATACGCTTGTTGGGATGACCGATGAAAGTGGTGCCTTTTACCCTATCAACGATGCTCAGAAGGGCATGTCCATTCAGTCTCGTGAATTAATCGCTGCGGTAGACGCAATTTATTTCTATTGCGGGCGAGAACAAACACTTTTGACTACTGCTTTGAAGCAAGGTAAAGTTCAACTTGACGAGACTGGATTTGCTGTTGCTAAAGCACTGGAAAATCTACAAGTATCACCACCCCAACTTAAAAGTCAATTATGGGTAGACGGAAAAGATGGTAATGGTGGAGGAATTGCTACATTGAGAGGCCATTCCCATCCCAACGGGACGATCAACGCACTCTTTAAATTTGGTACCCAAGGAATGGGGCACGGGCACTTCGACCGCTTATCCTTCTCTCTTTATGCTGGCAGCACAGAAATACTACAAGACTACGGCGCAGCGCGCTGGGTTAATATTGACCAAAAAGCTGGAGGACGCTATTTACCCGAAAACAAAACCTGGGCAAAGCAGACGGTCGCGCACAATACCGTCGTACTGGGCCGTAAAAGTCAGTTTGAAGGAAGCACTAAAAAAGGAGAAGAGCACCCTTCTCAGCGCTATTTCTTTCTTGAAAAAGACAAGACATACACAGCTGTAAGCGCTAAAGATCGCCACGCGTATCCAGGTACAGAGCTACACAGAACCCTTGCACTTCTTCAGGGAGAGGAATCTAAACAACCCTACTGGCTTGACATCTTTCGCGTATCAGGAACTGAAGCAAAGTCAGCCGACTTGCCCTTTCATTTTGCATCTCAACTCTTAGGGTCTTCAGTCGATCTAGATACGAAGCTAAATGGGATAGAGCCACTAGGAAAAAATGCAGGTTATCAGCACGCATTCCTTGAAGCAGCAGGTAGAATTGACAGTACGCATTATGAAATGTCTTGGTATACGGACAAGCAATTTTTCACTCAAGTTAGTACTGCTGATCCTAGTGATACACTACTGCTTGCTCGAGTGGGCGCCAATGACCCCGATTTCAATTTACGGCGAGACGCATTTCACATTCAGCGTAAACAGCAAGCAAAAGATCACATCTTTGTCTCCGTCATTTCTGCACATGGGAAGTATGATCCAGTTTCTGAAATCGCGAGCTTCCCGTATGCGGAAAAGATTATTCCTACAGTTCGCTTTCAAGATGTGTCTTACACCGCAGTCTCCGTCAGCATTGAAGATCGGACTGAGTGGCTTGTTATTATCGCCAATCAAAACAATGAAAGTGAGCTACAACACTCGCTCAAGATTGGTGGTCAGCAATATTCATGGCAAGGACCACTCCTCATTCAAAAAACTAAATCATGATCTTTCTCATTCAACTAACTATTGTTGAAAGGGAAACGATCCCTCTCAGTCAACAGCTAAATTCTAGCCTATGAAAATTAATGGATTAAGGTGGTGGGTTGTCGCTTTAGTAGCGATTGCGGCTGTAATCAACTACATCGACAGACAAGCTTTTGGAGCGCTGTGGCCAGATATCGCTAAGGAACTTTTTCCTGAAATGGATCAGGATAATCACAAGGTGATCTACGGTACAATCTCGACAGTATTCATTTTGTCTTATGCAGGCGGACAAGCGTTGTTTGGGAAAATCTTTGATTGGATTGGGACTAGAATTGGATTCGCCCTTTCAATCGGAGTATGGTCATTGGCTACAATGATGCATGCTTTCGCTCAAGGGTTAGTGAGCTTTTCGATTTTCAGGTCGATTTTAGGTATCGCTGAGGCAGGCAATTGGCCTGGAGCTGCGAAAGCCAATGCAGAATGGTTTCCAACCAAAGAGCGTGCATTTGCTCAAGGAATTTTTAATTCTGGAGCAGCGATTGGAGGGATCGTTGCCTATCCAATCATTGGAATACTTGCGGCCTATTTAGGCTGGAAATCAATTTTTATCGTCGTGAGCGTCTTAGGCTTTATCTGGCTACTACCTTGGCTGTATTTAGTGAAAGCTGCTCCAAAGGAGCACCCTTGGCTAACTAAAGCTGAAAAGGACTACATCCTCTTAGGACAAGAAAATCAAGACCTCGATGGGGATGGAGAATATGATGAAGGCTATGCTCCGAGCACTGGACAGCTGCTTGGACACAAGGAAAGTTGGGGGGTAATTATTGCATCTGCGGCAATTGATCCGATTTGGTGGCTATTCATTGTCTGGATTCCAATCTATTTGTCCGAAGTCTTTGGGATGAACGTAAAAGAAATCGCGTTTTCTGCATGGTTGCCTTATGTAGGCGCAATGATAGGAGCATGGTTTGGTGGACTCTTAGCCCAAAACAGATTAGGTGCAGGTTGGAGCACTGATAAAACAAGAAAAATGGTCATTACACTAGGTTGTTTGATCATGATTCCGTGTTTCTTCCTGCTGAGAGCACCAGGGTCTGCACTGAATGCCGTAATCATTATGGCGGTTCTTCTATTCGGATTTCAAACGGCTATCGGAAACGTACAGACTTTACCTAGCGACATGTTTAGTGGTAAGATTGTTGGAACGCTTTCTGGTTTTTCAGGAATGGCTGCAAAACTCGGCGCCGCAGGACTCACAATCCTGGTACCAATGATTACCACTGGTGGCAATTATACCCCCGCATTCATCATCGGTGGTGTCCTTGCTTTAGTCGCCTTAGCTGCGATTTGGGTTCTATGTCCACGCATCGAACCGCTTAACCCAAAATAATTTTGCGCTTGTAACACTTGTTTGCAAAACTCGCCCGATGAATCTAGCTGGAAAGGTCTTCAGTAGTACTGATGGTTTTGCAGCGACTTTCTCCGAAAACGAAAACACCTCCTTCAACATAGGAGCAATCTTTGACAATAATTGAGGTCTAGCTTTTTCACTTTGCGCAGACCCATCAAATCTTTTTATTCATGCATGTAGTCACTTTTGGAGAAATCATGCTTCGTCTTTCTCCTCCTGGTCACCTCAGATTTAGCCAAGCCAATACCTTCGATGTAATTTATGGTGGTGGCGAATCAAATGTTGCTGTTGCTCTAGCAAATTATGGCATCGAATCCACCTTTGTAACTCGATTGCCAAACAATGATTTAGGTGACTGTGCGCGCAATTCATTGCGTTCACGTGGCGTCAATACTGATCAGATCATCCGAGGTGGTGATAGACTCGGCATCTACTTTCTCGAAGTAGGGGCTGTTGCTCGAGGCTCAAAAGTTGTTTATGACAGAGCGCATTCTGCGATTGCAGAAATGGGAGCCGGAATGATTGATTGGGAGTACGTATTTACGCATGACGCTAAGGGCAATAAAAAGAAAGCCGACTGGTTCCACTGGACAGGCATCACACCTGCCATCTCACAAGGTGCCGCGGATGCTTGCCTCGAAGCTATCCAGATGGCGAACAAGCTCGGTATTATGGTTTCTACCGATTTAAATTATCGTAAGAACCTCTGGAAGTATGGCAAGGATCCACGTGAGGTAATGCCAGCACTAGTGGAAGGCTGTGACGTGATTCTTGGAAATGAAGAGGATGCTGAAAAGCACTTTGACATTCACCCTGAAGGGATGGATGTGACCAAAGGACATGACATGGCAGCAGGAAATTACCTCCCGGTTATGAAAGCCCTCATGGATCGCTTCCCACGTTGTAAGAAAGCAGTAGTAACCCTGCGTGGAAGCATTAGTGCGAGCCACAACTCTTGGGCAGGTACGCTATATGATGGCACCAAGCAGTTTGAAACCAAAACCTATCAAATCACAGATATTGTTGACCGTGTAGGAGGTGGAGATAGCTTTATGTCTGCCTTAATTTACGGTCTCCTCAACTATCCTGAAGATGACCAGCGAGCGCTTGATTTTGCAGTTGCAGCTTCTTGCCTCAAGCACACTATTTTCGGTGACGCCAACCTAGTCACAGTCGATGAAGTTGAAAAACTCATGGAAGGTGATGGAAGTGGTCGGGTTAGCCGATAATGTGTAAAGGGAGTAAGGTAGACTGTTTGTTCATTGAGTAAGGAATACCAATTGGCCATTACTTGTAACCCCTTGACGATGACTTCTGTCTCCTTACACCCTCTATTTCTTTTTGCTCTTTAACGAGGTAATAATGTCCTTACATACACGCATTCACGTAGCGCATCTCATGTCTTCGACGGGCATGGTTCCGCTTTTTTATCATGGTGACATTGAGGTTGCCAAATCAATCGCGCTAGCTTGCTATAAAGGAGGTGCGCGGCTTCTCGAGTTTACGCATCGTGGCGATTTCGCGCATGAGGTTTTCGGAGAGTTGCGTAAGTTTTTAGCCAAAGAATGTCCTGAACTAGCACTCGGTGTTGGATCAGTTACCGACGCAGCCTCTGCATCCTTTTACATGATGCTCGGTGCAGATTTTATCGTAACTCCCGTGCTCAGAGAAGATATCGCTATCGTCTGCAATCGCCGCAAAGTAATGTGGAACCCGGGTTGCGCAAGCCTAGGAGAAATATGCCGAGCCGAAGAACTTGGTGCTGAAGTCGTCAAACTTTTCCCTGGAAGCGTCTACGGTCCTGGATTCGTCAAAGGAGTACTAGGACCACAAAAGTGGACGAGCATCATGCCTACAGGTGGTGTCTCTCCTGAAAGAGACAACCTAAAGGGCTGGTTTGATGCAGGTGTTGTCTGCGTTGGAATGGGATCAAAGCTCATTTCAAAAGACGTAATCGCGTCTAAAGATTGGGCTGGCTTAGAGAAGAAGACTAGAGAGACGTTAGCGTTGATTAAGGAACTTCGCGCTTAAGGCTCGATGAGTTGGGGAAGGTAAGACCCCGCTAATAGGAACTACAACACCGGTTAAGAATCCCCCCAAAAAAAAGCCCCACTAGATCCTAAAATCTAGTGGGGCTAATTTGTTTTGGCGAAAGCCGAAGGAACTTAATCCATCATCTCCGTCTCATAACTCTCTTCTCGCTCAGACTCACGCTTGTCACGTGCATCTGCTTGCTCTTGAGTAAGAACGTAGAGATCCTTGAACGCACGCTGGCCAGTACCCGCTGGGATACGCTTACCAACGATGACATTCTCCTTAAGACCGTTGAGGAAGTCTTGCTTCGCACCAATCGCTGCCGTTGAAAGCACCTTCGTTGTCTCCTGGAACGATGCAGCCGAAATCCAACTTGTCGTACCTAATGATGAACGAGTGATACCCTGAAGCATCGGACTAGATGTTGCTGGAACCGCATCACGCGACTCTACCAACTTCTTATCCTCACGCTTGAGCAATGAGTTCTCTTCGCGGAGTTGACGCACGCTTACAAGCTGACCTGCTTTGAAGTTCTCAGATTCTCCAGCATCAACAACGAATTTCTTGTCGTAGATCCAGTTGTTCTGATCAAAGAAGTCATACTTCTCAACTGCTTCGTTCTCGAGGAAGGTAGTATCACCAGAATCTTCGATGAGCACTCGGCGCATCATCTGACGTACAATCACCTCGATGTGCTTGTTGTTGAGTGTGATACCCTGCGAACGGTAAACTTCTTGAACACCATTGACGAGGTACGACTGTACTGCGAATGGCCCCATGATGTTGAGGATATCCTTAGGAGCTGTTGCACCATCACAAAGAGGTGTTCCTGCACGGATGAAGTCTCCATCTTGTACAAGTACGTGACGACTAAGTCCTACGAGATACTTACGCTTCTGTCCATCCTTCGCAGTGACGATAACCTCACGGTTACCACGCTTGATTTTCGAACCAAAGCTGATGACACCGTCGATCTCCGTTACAACCGCAGGGTTGCTTGGGTTACGCGCCTCGAAAAGCTCTGTAACACGTGGAAGACCACCGGTAATATCCTGAATACCACCTGCAGAACGAGGCATCTTCGCCACAATCTGACCTGCTTCTACAGCATCACCGTCTTGAACGGTTAGGCGTGAACCTACAGGCATGTTATAGTTACGCTCGTCTTCTCCGTCTTTGGTTGAAATACGAACCGTTGGAAGGATTCTTTTAGCGCCTTTCGACTCGATGATAATCTTTTCCTCCATTCCGGTCTGATCATCACGCTCTGTGCGGTAGCTAATTCCTGGCTCGATGTTCTCGAACTGAACAACACCCGCAAACTCGGAAATGATCACAGAGTTATATGGATCCCACTCTACAAGTGGATCACCTTTCTTCACAGAACTACCCTCTTTCGCAAAGAGTGTTGAACCGTAAGGAACGTGGTGTGTAATGAAGATCTTTCCTGTTTCTGCGTCTACTATTCGAATCTCGCCAGTACGAGAAAGAACAATGTTGATGTCCTGGCCTGTAGCATCCTTGGATGCAATAGTGCGAACATCATCAAACTCAATCTTTCCTTTGTACTTGGCAGCGATGCTAGACTCTGTACGGTTTACACTTGCAATACCACCTACGTGGAATGTACGAAGTGTCAACTGAGTACCCGGCTCACCAATCGACTGTGCAGCGATGATACCTACAGCGTCTCCACGCTCAGCAACTCGGCCACTTGCGAGGTTCTTTCCATAGCATTTGCGACATACACCACGCTTGGTCTCACAAGTGAGTACCGAACGAATCGTTACGCTTTCTACACCAACCTCTTCAATGAGTTTAGCCATCGCCGGAGTGATGTACTCACCCGCTTCTAGCAATACCTCTTCCGTTTCAGGATGCTCGATGTCATGCAATGTGTAACGTCCATCTGTACGACTCTGAAGTGACTCAATCACTTTGTCGCCTTCGCGAAGAGCCGAAGTTTCAATTCCACGAAGCGTATCACAATCCTCTTCAAGGATTACAACATCCTGAGCTACGTCAACGAGACGACGAGTCAAATAACCCGCATCTGCTGTCTTAAGTGCCGTATCGGCAAGACCCTTACGTGCACCGTGTGTCGAGATAAAGTACTCGAGTACCGAAAGACCATCCACAAAGTTGGAAAGGATCGGGTTCTCGATAACTGCTCCACCTGTATCACCAGATTTACGCGGCTTGGCCATCAAACCACGAAGACCACAAAGCTGCTTGATCTGTGCTTGAGAACCACGTGCTCCTGAATCAAGCATCATGAATACAGAGTTAAATCCCTGCTTGTGCTCACGAAGTTCAGTCATCAAGTTAGAAGTGATGCGATTATCCGCATTATTCCACTTATCGATTACTTGGTTGTAACGCTCATTCGCTGTAATCATACCCATCTCGTAAGATTGGATGATTTCTTCTACCTCTTCAGTAGCACGATCGAGCGTTGATTGCTTTAAAGATGGCGTGATGAGGTCGCCCAAGTTGAACGAAAGACCACCTTTGAATGCCCAACCAAAACCAATCTCTTTCACCTTATCAAGGAAGATCGCAACCGTGCGGAAGTCCGTACGTGTAATGATTCCTTGGATAATGCGCTTGAGGTTACGCTTTGTAAGTAGCTCATTTACAAACGGTACCGATTCTGGAACCGCCTGGTTAAAAAGTACACGACCAACGGTTGTGTCCACGCGCGCTTGCACAAGATTTCCGTTCTCATCCTCTGTACGTACGCGACAAGTGATCTTCGAGTGAAGCTCAACTTTGCCTTCATCCAATGCGAGAACTACCTCCTCTGGAGAGTAAAAGCGACGTCCTTCACCGAGCATCTTATGCTCTGGTGTTGAGCTACGCTCTTTCGTGATGTAGTACAATCCAAGAACCATGTCCTGTGAAGGAAGCATGATTGGTGAACCGTCTTGTGGGTTGAGCATGTTGTGCGCCGAAAGCATCAACACTTGTGCTTCCAAAATCGCCGCTTGGCTCAAAGGAACGTGAACCGCCATTTGGTCACCGTCAAAATCGGCGTTGAAGGCAGTACAAACAAGTGGGTGCAATTGGATTGCTTTTCCTTCGATCAACGTCGGCTGAAATGCCTGAATTGAAAGACGGTGAAGCGTCGGGGCACGGTTAAGCATGATCGGGTGCCCTTTGAGAATGTTCTCAAGGATATCCCAGATGATAGGATCTTTACGCTCAACTAATTTCTTAGCACTCTTAACTGTCTTCACGATTCCACGCTCAATGAGCTTACGGATAACGAAAGGCTTAAAGAGCTCGGCAGCCATTCCTTTAGGAAGACCACACTCATGAATTTTCAACGTTGGTCCAACCACAATGACCGAACGGCCAGAGTAGTCAACACGCTTACCCAATAGGTTTTGGCGGAAGCGACCTTGCTTTCCTTTCAAAATGTCAGAAAGAGACTTAAGTGGACGTCCACCTTCGGCCTTCACTGCATTTGACTTACGAGAGTTGTCGAAGAGACTGTCTACAGCCTCTTGAAGCATACGCTTCTCGTTACGAAGGATTACTTCCGGTGCCTTGATCTCGAGCAATCGCTTGAGACGGTTGTTACGGATAATCACACGACGGTAAAGGTCGTTAAGGTCAGAAGACGCAAAATGGCCACCATCAAGAGGTACAAGCGGACGAAGTTCTGGTGGAACAACGGGCAAGTACTGAATGATCGCCCATTCCGGACGGTTCTCCACGCGCGTTTGGCCATCACGGAAGCTCTCTACTACACGTAGACGCTTCAATGCTTCAGACTTACGCTGCTGACTTGTTTCTGTAGCCGCTTGGTTACGAAGGTCGTAACTTAACTGGTCAAGGTCTAGACGCTCAAGCAGATCAAAGATCGCTGAGGCACCCATTTTGGCCATGAATTTTGTTGGATCTGAATCCTCAAGTTGCTGGTTGCCTTCTGGCAACGTGTCCAACATATCAAGGTACTCTTCCTCTGTGTAGAGGCCCATTTTTTCAATACCATCGGCCTCTTTGACACCAGGCTGAATTACGACGTAACGCTCGTAGTAAATGATACTCTCAAGCTTCTTGGTATTGAGACCAAGCATATAGCCGATTTTATTCGGCAAGCTCTTAAAGAACCAAATGTGAACAACAGGTACGACCAACTTGATATGGCCCATGCGCTCGCGACGCACTTTCTTTTCGGTTACTTCTACACCACAACGGTCGCAGACAATACCCTTATAACGAATACGCTTGTACTTACCGCAGTAGCACTCAAAATCCTTTACAGGTCCGAAAATACGCTCACAGAATAGTCCGTCACGCTCCGGCTTATAAGAGCGATAGTTGATAGTTTCAGGCTTGAGCACTTCTCCGTAGCTGCGCTCGAGAATTTCGTCCGGACTAGAGAGCGTCAGCGTAATTGTGCTGAAGTTCTGATCGAGTACCGGGGTCTTTTTTGATAACGCCATGTTCTTGTTATTACCACCAAATTGCTTTGGTAGGATGATCACCGCCCCCGAAGGTTTGGCTAAAGGAGTTACCGACGCTAGGTCGGCTGGAGTTGGTTTGTACTGCTCCGTTTTACAGGATTATAGGCTTTCGCCAAAACAAACCGTGCGTCTAGGTTTAATACCGTTGACGCTTTGCTGTTAGTGTGCTTTCGCCAAAACCAATCACGTTTGATCAGTTTTGGCGAAAGCTGTAAGCCCTATGTGAATGGGGCTTCAAAAACAGCCTGTTCGACCTAGTCGAACTTGACGTCGAGCGCCAAACCGCGCAGCTCGTGCACGAGGACGTTAAACGACTCTGGAATACCAGGCTCAGGAAGGTTGTCTCCCTTCACGATGGCTTCGTAAGCTTTCGCACGTCCGTTAATGTCATCCGACTTGATCGTCAAGAGCTCTTGTAGAATACTGGAAGCACCGAATGCCTCAAGTGCCCATACCTCCATCTCACCAAAACGCTGTCCACCAAACTGTGCCTTACCACCGAGTGGCTGCTGCGTGATGAGCGAGTATGGTCCGATAGAACGAGCGTGCATCTTGTCGTCAACCATGTGGCTGAGTTTCAACATGTAGATCACACCTACCGTTGCACGCTGGTGGAAGCGGTCACCCGTCTCACCATCGCTGAGGTATGTCTGACCTAGACTCGGAAGGCTAGCCTTCTGGATGTACTCTTCAATCTCATCTTGGCTTGCACCATCAAAGATTGGAGTACCGAATGTCATTCCTAACTTCTCACCGGCCCAACCAAGAACCGTCTCGAAGATCTGCCCGAGGTTCATACGAGATGGTACACCAAGTGGGTTGAGTACGATGTCGACTGGAGTTCCATCCTCTAGGAATGGCATATCCTCTTGACGTACGATACGACTCACGATACCCTTGTTACCATGACGTCCCGCAAGCTTATCACCAACCTTCAGCTTACGCTTCTTCGCTAGATAAACCTTTGCGAGTTTGAGTACGCCTGCAGGAAGCTCATCACCAATAGAGATGTTGAACTTCTCACGCTTGTAGCGACCTACTTCCTCGTTGTACTTGATGTTGAAGTTGTGGAGCAAACGACTGATGAGCTGATTGTCATCATCCTTTGTTGTCCAGCCTGAATAATCAGCCTTCAATACGTCGATGTTACGGAGTACTTCCATGGTGTACTTCGCTCCTTTCGGTACGATTTGCTCACCGTAGATGTCCTTTACTCCTTGAGAGACACGACCGCGAACGATTTGCGCGAGCTTATCGACCATGATGGTACGAATCTCGTTCACCTTAACGGCGTGCTCATCGTCGAGCTTAGAAAGCATTTCTTTCTCTTGCTCTTTTTGATCCTTGTCCTTCTTCGCACGAGCAAACAACTGCTTGTTGATGATGACACCTTTCACACTTGGTGCGGCCTTCATCGATGCGTCCTTGACATCACCGGCTTTATCACCGAAGATTGCTCGAAGGAGCTTCTCTTCTGGTGTTGGATCAGATTCTCCTTTCGGTGTGATCTTACCAATAATGATGTCACCTTCGCTTACCCAAGCACCAACACGTATGATACCGTGCTCGTCGAGATCCTTCGTTGCTTCTTCAGAAACGTTAGGAATGTCGTTGGTCAACTCTTCTTCACCCAACTTCGTATCGCGCACATCCATTTCAAAGTGCTCGATGTGAATCGAAGTGAAAATATCCTCACGTACTACACGCTCAGAAAGTACGATTGCATCCTCGAAGTTGTAACCCTTCCAAGGCATAAATGCCACCTTAAGGTTCTGTCCGAGTGCAAGCTCTCCTTTGTCCGTTGCATAACCGTCACAAAGGAGCGTTCCCTTGTCAACACGATCTCCCTTACGCACAATCGGCTTAAGGTTGATACAAGTTCCTTGGTTAGTACGGAGGAACTTCGTGAGGTGGTATGTTTTGCTATCGCCTTCGAAGCTTACCAACTGGTCTTGCTCAGAACGCTCGTAGCGAATTGTAATCTTACGTGCATCAACATACTCGACTACACCAGGCCCTTCGGCGTTGATGAGCATACGAGAATCTTGTGCAACTTTCGCTTCCAGGCCTGTTCCGACGATCGGAGCGGCCGGACGAAGTAATGGAACTGCCTGACGCTGCATGTTCGAGCCCATCAAGGCACGGTTTGCATCATCGTTTTCTAGGAAAGGAATCAAACTAGCAGAAACACCTACGATTTGGTTAGGTGCAACATCCATGTACTCGATCTCTTCTGGTTCGAGTACTGGAAATTCCCCGTGCTCACGACAAGCTACACGAGCTGTCTTAAAGTCGCCAGTATCTCCATCGATGGCTGCGTTTGCCTGGGCAATTTTCTTGAAGTTCTCTCCCTCTGCTGATAAGTATTGAACCTCACCTGCAACATCGACCTTACCTTCAACAACCTCACGATAAGGAGTTTCAAGGAAGCCCATCTTGTTCACCTTCGCGTGAACGCAAAGTGTGGAGATTAGTCCAATGTTAGGGCCCTCTGGTGTTTCGATCGTACAAAGACGGCCGTAGTGGCTGTAGTGTACATCACGCACCTCGAATCCTGCACGCTCACGTGAAAGACCACCTGGTCCAAGTGCCGAGATACGGCGCTTGTGGGTGATTTCAGAGAGTGGGTTCGTTTGATCGAGAAACTGTGACAATTGACTCGTTCCGAAGAATGAG
>CALDTK010000032.1 GCA_937924035.1 uncultured Saprospiraceae bacterium
GTCCAATCTGCATTTACGGTTGCGAAATATGCATACGTTCCGTTCGGATATTCAGGTGTAACACAGAATCGACCGTTGTGTACATCAAGAACTGATTGGTCGCTTGCATTTGCTACGTATTCGTAGTCTTCGCGGAAGTAACCGAGGAAATAGTCACCACCTACATCTGGACCAAGATCAGATGCAGAGCCATCGGGCTTAGTAGTGCGTTCAGTAATGTTGCGCAATTGGTAGCCAGAGAGCATACGAGTTACACCTCCTGTACCATCAGCATTTGCAAAACCATATGCTCCATAAATCGGGAAGCCATCGTAAGCATAACCAATAAGTGGAGCGTGCTTCGTACTATCAATTGCATATAGACCGTCTGCATCATAGAGATTACATACCGTCGATAGTGTTTCAAGATCAAGCTTAAATGCTGTTGGGTTTTGGTGATGGTGATAGTTGCCATTGGCAGGGTGACCTTTTGCACAATCAAAACCTTCCCTTTCTGCTGGAATAGCGTCACGTGTCCAATCAGGATATGAATTTCGTCCACCTGGACAAGGGTCTCTACCTGGTCCACCACAAAGTGCTTGCGTTGTTGGATTCCAACCCACACCGTCACGATAGTCAAAGAGCGCAACTCCATTGATAAAGATGCCAATGTTGCCTCCTACGGTTACATCTAACGTACCAGCGTTCTGCGTTGGGTTCAATGGTATCTGGAAGATTGCCTCTTGATTTTCAGCGAAGGCGGGGGTATTACGATCCAAGAATGGTCCAGTGGGATATGCTGGAATTCCAGTTGCCGTTACATAAACGAAGTCGTTTGAATACTCCACCTTCTGACAATTAACGAGGATATTATTTTCTAGTAAGGTAGAGTTTCCTTCAAGGTAATAAGTGCCTGTTTCAGATGTATTTTGTAACCAAGAGGTTATCGCAGGACTGAGTTGTGCTTGTGCCAAAACCGAACAGGCGGTAAATAGGCAAAGAAGAAGTGATTTCATAAGACTGTGCTTTTAGCATTAGACGCTATTATTTATTCGATCCTTTGTTTGGAAAGAAAAAAGAACGCGGGTATTGGTGCTTCTGATCGAAAACGAAGGCATTGTCATTAAGTGTCAATAAAAAGGCTAACAGATCTGTGCGCTGTCGTCCATCTAAGGGAACACCTTCACGAAGTTCGTTTGCCGTTGTTGAAGCAAAAATCACTCCTTCATTATAATGCTTGAGCACCTCACCGATAGACTTGAAGCGACCATCATGCATATACGGAAAGGTTGACTTCAAATTGCGTAGTGTAGGTACCTTGAATTGTAAGCTGTCTTCTTTTTTGAGCGTAACGGCATACCGACCAACATCTTGAAGATTCTCATCTACCGGCAAACCGTTGCTAGCAAATTTACCGTTGGTAAAGAGTGGTTCTGCGTGACAGCTATTGCAATGTTGCTGAAAGAGTTTATAGCCTTTTGCTTCCTGTACAGAGAAGCTGTCTTGGTTCATTTGTACACGATCATACTTTGAATCAGCACTTATTAAAGTGAGCTGAAACTGAGACAAGGCCTTAAGAACATTCACTCCTGTCAGTTCTTTTCCGCTTGCGCTAAAACCGGCTACATATCTCTGATCGCTTTTAAGTCTTTTGACGATACTTGCGAGGTCGCTATCCATTTCTCCGACGTGCTCTATTGGACCGAGCGCTTGTGCATCAAGACTATGAGCAGCTCCATCCCACATAAAATCACGTTGCCAAGCAAGGTTAAAAAGTGCTGGTGCATTTCGTGTGCCAATGCTATCACCAATGCCGTGACTAAGCTTGTGATCAGTGTGTGCGAAGGCGTTATACGGTGAGTGGCAGGAGGCACAGCTTACCGTATTATCTCGAGATAAAACTGGATCATAAAAGAGCGCACGTCCAAGTTCGACAGTCGCAGAATCGAGTGGATTATTTTTAAAATCATGTACAGGTTCAGGCCACCCATCAGGAATGACCACCTCGTAATTACCTACTTGAGAGAGCACAAGTCCAGACAATAAAATTCCTATGGTATAAAGGATTTTCATTGTTCGAGGTAAATGTATTTATCGAGGTTATGCATGAAATTTACAGCTGATTCAGAAGGACGCATTAAACGACAACCTAAGGATTGATATGCTTCTTTCATTAACCTATCTACCTCAAAAACCAGGCTGATTTCATTACTTATCCCTAAGGAAATTTGAGCATCTCGGGCAAGAGAAACCTCAAAGCTTTTTGCAGCGTCCAATCCACTGAGAAAACCTCCGACATGATAGGTGTATCCACCTTCAGAAGCTGGACATACGTTAGAACTGCCTTCAAGTTTGAAATTGATGTAACCCGTTTGCCAAGCCCAATACATGCCATTCGTTGGATCGAGAGCACCACCATGAACGCCAGCATCATTGGTAAGAGAGTCGACGCCGAGAAGAAAGCGAACACCCTGGGTAGGCGAATCTACATCGAATTCAAATTGAAGTGAACCTGCGTCACTTGCATCAATAAGATGCCATTGATTTTCGAGTGTACTGCTTGTACCTGAAGCATTGAATAGAGTCAGACCCCCTACATAAAACCGCAACAAATCTACTTGAGTGGTGTCACCACTTTGTTCGGTCGGAAAAGGAACCCCGAGGGCAATCTCTTGACCACCGTGCCGAAAGCTCAGATCAAGATGAATCGTTGAGTCTTTCGCTATGCTTTGACTAAAAGAAAGGCCAGCTGTTGCAGTTAAGGCTATGCTAGCCAACAGACGAAGGATCATCTAGGTCGGTTAAATTCTTGCCTATTGCGCATACGCTCGTCCATAAATATGTTCTGAAGTTCCTTGGTAAGGGCTTCATATTTTGGTAGCTGATTAGGATTACAAAGATCCTTTATTTGACGAAAGTGATCAACCTTTATTTTTTCTATTTCGGTCTGAAGTATCGCACTTTGTTCAAGTATAGTAGCCTCATCAACAGCAACACCCATCAAACCTTTATAGAGCTCTCCTTTTAAAGCATTCAATTCCACCTCTAAAGAATGAACCTGTTGTTGATGTTCGACAATGAGTTGATCATAGGACGCTATTTGATCTCCTTCCAAAGCTAGTTTCTCGATAACGATTTCGCGGGGAGAAGGTCCACCCCTTCTTCCTGGACGTCCAAAAATCAGTGCTGCAATCAGAAGTGCATTTGACACAAGCAGACCAATAATCAGCCAACGTTGTATACGAGTACTACTCATTAATAAAGAGAATTTTGTGTTTGATCAACGAGGGTAGCTACCTGACTCGCATTGTCAAAAACACCAAACTCAGATTTGGCAAGCACGTAGCCTTCTAAACCCCATAGTAGCACGGCTGCCGCCGCTGCAATCTGCAACCAGCGACGTTGCTTTTTGCGCTTAACAGCAATACGTTGCTGGATACCCATTAATAAATGCGGCGGAGCATCTACGGGTTGAGCAGTTGAGAGCAGATTTAGGAATGGTTCCATAATTACTTAGACGATATCTGGTTAGAAATCCTTTGTTTGTAAAAAATCATGAGGGGTGCATTAATAGCATTAAAGTCTTAGTACCCCTGTTGACCAGTGGTCCGCAGGACTGATTAAGAAAGTCCAAGTTTCTCAGACAAACCTCGCTTTGCCCTTTGAAAGAGAGACTCTATTGCCTTGGTGCCGAGGTCCATAATTTCTGCTGCTTCTTTTTGTGAGTGCCCCTCAATCTTGAGGAGAATAATGACTGTTTTTTGGTTGGGTGGGAGTTGGTTTAAAGCGTCGTAGACTTTCGACACTGCTTCTTTCTGTACGAGTGCATAGCCAGGATGTTTGAAGTCATGCAGCGCCGACTCGTGTTGGCTATCATCCAAGTTACGAATCTTCGCTCCTCCCCCCCTTTTTTGACGAGACTTGTAACGTAGAAAATCTAGCGACTGGTTGATCGCGATACGGGTGATGTAGGTTTTAGCGGAAGCTTCTCCTTTAAATTGATCACCTCTTTCATAAAGCTTCACAAATACATCTTGCGTAATTTCTTCGGCGTCTTCTGGATTTTGAGTGTAGTGCAGGGCAAGGTTGAAAACCGTTTTGGCGAAAGCCGTATAAAGGTCTTCAATTTGCATAAAATTCTAGGTCAATTCAGGTTACTGCTTCACAATTTGACGAACGACAACCTGGTCACCAATACGCATGCGAACGAAAAACGATTGAGGCGCAACACCTTCAAGTGAGAGTTGAGCCTCCGTTGAATTGATTCCTGGAATACGCTTCAATA
>CALDTK010000033.1 GCA_937924035.1 uncultured Saprospiraceae bacterium
ACTGAGGTCTGCACACCAGATTGGTTGCAGGTAATGTTCTGTGCACTAGCGAAACTTCCTGTTAGAAGGGCCACTAGAGACAGCATCATCCACCGAAGCGAATGAAAGCGTGTAGTTGGTGTTTTGGTCATGAAGATTATAATTTGTTGAAAAGCTTTGTTAAGAATTACCCGTCGGCAATGTCATGGTTACTAGTTGGCACAGGTCTTGCAATAAGTACTGTAAGTAGTGTGTCTTCTTCTCTCTTTAGAGAATAAAACGAACGAAAGCTGTTAACACAGATTTTTCGCACACATATTTTCAGAGCTGGATTAAACTCTGATTTCTTCCAAATTTACTACTTAAGGTCAAGGCACACGCAGATCGCGTGGTGAAATACACATAAGTAGTTAGTTCAAACCTCCTGAGAAGGTCTGAACAAATTCGATGAGAATACCAGTAACAAAGATATCCCGACCCTCAGCCATGTCTATACCGCCGAAACGGTATAATACATGAAAGAAAGTCGAGATATGTTAGCTAGATACCTTGCTCTAGCTGAGCTCTACCCTAACTAAGGTAGATTTACAACGGATTAGACCATGCTATCAGAATAGACAATTGCGAGCAGCCCTGCTGTGTTATTCACGCCTAGCTTTCGCATGATATTTTTACGGTGTACACTTACTGTTTGGTCGCTAATAAATAGCTCGCGAGCGATCTCTTTGTTACTTAGCGCTTGCGTTATGAGACGCAGTACTTCAATCTCACGCTTAGTAAGTTGATAGCGCTTCACAAATCGGTCTGCATACTGATGAGAAGTAAGAACTGCAGGTAGTTCCGCACGATCAGTTGGAGATTCAACCCCTTGACCAATGAACTCCTCTCCTTGCATTACGGAATCAATCGCTTTGAATAAGTCTTGAATGGCGTAACCCTTCAAAACATATCCATTTGCACCAGCTTTAAATGCAGCAGCCACAATCTTCGGATCATCATACATGGTGAGTGCAATCACTTTTACCCCTCGATGCTCACGCTTGATTCGTGGCAAAAGAAGAAGTCCATCATCCCCAGAAAGATTCAAATCCAGAAGAATGACCTGCGGCTTTGTTTCATTTACCACATCGGGCAAACGAGAACCGCTTGCCTCTTCGGCAACTACCTTAATGCGAAATTGTCGGCTTGACTCGAGAACGGACTTGAGTCCTTCTGCGAAAATTTGGTGATCCTCAGCTATGAGGACTGTAATAGTATCGTTAGTGGCCATGTTAAAGCGTTTCAGGCTTTAACAAGTCCTATTTTCGTGCCATCTTTCTTTCTAAGGAACTAGTAGATACTTGTTTAAAATCCTACAAGGAAATTAATTGCTTGCTAATGGTGGTCCCATCCTGCCTTTGAACAACACAAACTATCGACTCAATCCGCCCCGAATTATAGGTCATTCTGCTTTCGCCAAAACCATCTGCGCGTCCCTTGAATGTTGATAGCTGCTGACCTAATTGATTGAGTAGTGTTAATACTACTGGTTCATCGCTATCTAGACCACTAATAAGTACAGCGTCTTGGTCTTTAAGAATCTTCACAGCACTTACTTGATTTACTGCCGCGATGGAAGAAACAATTAATTCCTCCACTTCGAAACTATTAGTAACTGCCAAGCCCCCTGCATTTCTACGAATTACATCGGCAAGACGCTGCCGCTTTACCCACTCAATTTCCATTGCGCTAAAACCTGCATCATCGCCTTCGTAATAAAGACGATCCCCATCTCGGAGGCGGCTGAATTGCTCTAATAAAATTAGTCGAAGTGTTGGTCCGAGCCCATCCGTCTTTTTTTCTGATAGAAAACCTACCCAAGGATCTAGGTCATTAATAGTTGGATAAAGGCTTGATAAGCGATCACTAATCTCATTCTCTGCGGTAAGTTCAGTAAACGAATCATAAGGCTGTAACCCCATATCAATTCTTATCTCATTAAAACTGGCAAGGCCCCTATCTCTGCCTCGATTAATATTTAAAGATGCTAAGTCCATTCCTCCTGATCCCGGAGCTCCAAAAAGTAGATTTCGTAAGTCTGTAATCACTCCGCAGTCCAACTCCTGCTGGTGATTTATGGATGCACCGCGCAGCAAAGCCTCAACTCCATCTCTCTGTAGAACAGAAATCGGATCAAAAAACACTTCCGAAAGAGCTAAAGGGCTTGAAGGCAGTTCAATTCCAGTTGCATCAACAAGTTTGAGTTCACTACCCACAAGGGTGTGGCCAAACCTAAATCCAGCAGCTGCGAACTCATTGCTAATACCAGGATGAATACTTTCATTATAACCAGTGTATGGTTCGAGTTCCGCTCCTATTGCAGGTAGCCACTCATCAAATGCGATGCGTTGTAATTGAGCACCGACAAGCATTCGTGCATGCTGAAAAAGATCTTCATCTGAATAAGAAGGATAGGTCAGAACAAGACTGTCGCAAAGACGATTATGTTCCCTCAACCAAAGCGTATGTACAGAAGCCAAAAGACTATTCTCATTGGCACGAACATCGCCGCATATAAGAAACTTACTAGCACCTCCACTAGAGTTATCCATCGAAGGAGCATCTGGATCTATTGGAGCAGCGAACTCCCCATTGAGAGTATTGAAAGGAGGCAGGCCGCCTGAATTGACCCTTAATTTTCCATTTTGAAACGATCTTAGGTAATTGGTCCTTGCGATATCTGAACCGTATACATTGGACCCATCGATAAACGCTGTAATCGAATTCACGTATCTGCGAATACCTGCTGTGTCAGCAATTCCTTCAGAACGCATCATCGGAATCATCGCACTGCCAGTTCCATTTGGATCAAACACTGGATCTCCTGAAGGAATAGCGATCCCCATAAACTCCGTATGAGAGTTTTCGGAAAGAACAATGTCGTGATCAATAAACTGTCCAAATGCCCACCATAAATCATTGAGATTTTGCTCACTAGGTTTTGGCGTAAGCTGATTAAAAATCTCGTTACTTACGGTGCGAGGATTAGGTAAAGAAGCACCTTTTGGTTCACTGAGTCCATCTTCAAATCCAACTCTACAAAGACTTAGAATTTCAGAATGTGCTGCACCTTGTTCTGGATTTTGAGCAGAGTTACCAAAGCCGTCTATCGTCCTAAATTCATACTGCGAGAA
>CALDTK010000034.1 GCA_937924035.1 uncultured Saprospiraceae bacterium
AGGACGCTGCAGCGGGTACAGATGAAGCATCTCAAGGGGGTGATGTTAGTAGGGTTGCTTACGTGCTGAACAGTGATCAGATTCGAGCAGATGTTTGTAGCGACTGCAATACAAAGATAATGATTGAGATTAATAAGGCGGTAGCTGAAATTCGCAGGATGATGGTTAAGTCATGATCGAGGATGCGTCGGTGCGGTCTAGGCGGGTTTATCGGGTTTTGTTTTGTGTGTGTTTGGTGGGTGTGGGTTTGATTTTTTGGGGGTTGGTGTAATGCATGTTGATGAATTTATAGACGATCCGGATACGGATATTTACGCCAGCTGGTTTCTAAATATGAAACGGCTCAATGCTTCACTTCAGATAAAGTTTGAAAGGATCATCGGGGAATACAAACTGTTCTGCGATTACAAAGGAAAGCAGTACAGGGTAACTGGCGCTAGTCGGCTTGGAGATATCTGGATTGTCGAAAATCACGATCAAGTCAATGGCTATGATTTGCGAGTGAATATTGAGGCGTGCGGTGGGTTTACTAATGGGGCTTGATAATGACTGAGCAACTACTAGAGTCAGTCACAGAGCTGGTGGGGTTGATGCGGGCGCGGGTTGGTGATCCTGAGCCATTGCGGGCCAAGGTGACTATTCAGGATATTGCAGACAATGCGAAGTGCAGTAAGAGGACAGCCAAACGCTACACCGAAGATAAGAAATTCCCGCTCCCGTGTAAGGCTGTGAAATATAGAGTAGGCGATGTTTTTCGTGAGACTGACAAGCGCTGGTTTGCCGATGAGGTAGACCGCTGGTTTTCTAGTCAGTAGTTACCGCCCTTTCATAGCGAGCTCGAGTGCAGTCGGGTTGTAATACACCATTGCCATCTTGGGATCCGACCAGCCCATGACCTTGCAGAGCTCGAGCACCTCATAGCGTTTGGCTAATCGGCTGGCAGCTTCGTGCCTCGAGTCGTGAAAGGTGATGTGATTCTTTTGCCTGATGGAGCTCAGAAATCCCTCAGATTCGATGCCGCAATTCTTTTTAGCTTTCCGAAACAGCGTATCAACTGAAGCTGCATTGACTCTGAATATCCTTCCGTCCCGAGCTCCAGGCAACATTGATATCAACTCGAGAGCTCTGTCTGATAACGGTACTGCTCGAGCAACGCCGGTTTTCGTGATTTCCTCGGGTAGCTTTATATGGAATTCATCAAGCCAAAGCATATCCTGGGTGACTCTTGTCATCTCGCCACATCTCATGCCGGTCTCTATCGCCAACAAGAATGCAACGCCCACCTCTTGAGTGAATGTCTGTATTGGATCCTTCACGCCGAGAGCTACGGTTAATATCTCGAGCTCTTCCGGCATGACACGGCGGATCCTGCTTGGGCTGGATTTTGGGCGCTTGTGTTTACTTATCAGTGCTACGGGATTGTGCCGCATCCATCGCCAGCTACGGCATTCTCTGAGAACGGAGCTAATCAGTGAGAGCTCACGGAGTATTGTGGGATCCTTGACGGACTCGCGGCGGGTAGCAATCCACCGCTCGAGATCCTCATGCTCGAGTGCGGCTAATTTTATTCGAGCGATTTTGTCAGTCTTGAATCGCTCGAGCCGGATATTCTCCCACCTGTAGCCCTTCTGATTTGGCGTGATCTCGAGCCTGTAACGCTCAAAGGCATCGTGAAGGGTTTTGTTTTCGGACCCACCGCCCTTTTCAGCAGAGCTCACCATGTCGCGGTCGTATGCTACCGCCTCACGCATCGTGTCAAATCGTTTAGATCCAAGGCGCTTGCCCTTGTACACGGGGTCGGCTTTGTACTTGGTGCCGCGTTTTGTCGCTATCTTGATTGGCTTGGGCATTTTCGTCGCACGTTTGGTCGCACGTTAGTGTTGAAAGTGCTCCACTTTATGCCAAATCGTGCTTTCAGGGAACCGATAAAGTCATTGTTTTGACTAGATTATTCCACTTTATTCAATGATAGTGATATAATTAGTGGTGCCGAGGGAGAAATTCGAACTCATAGACTACATGCGGTCTCTCGGCGTTTTGGTCGCATGAACGTCGCACTCAATGGAGACAGCATTGCCCAAACGAGACACTAGAAACATACTACCACGCAGTGCCACTCGCCGGAAGTGCATCATAGATGGGTGCTCTGAATATCGCAGGTCTCACGGATATTGCGAGTTCCACTTTGGTAGATGGAAAAGAACTGGCGATCCTCTGGGGGAAGTCAGAGCCAAAGCCCCGTCGGGGGCGGGAATTGAATTTATCAAGCAGTCTATAGCCGAATCTACAGCTGATGAATGTATTGTATGGCCTTTCTGCAAATCAAAGAGGCAGGGCTATGGCGTTGCTCGCCATAAGGGCAAAAATATTCCCGCTCACAGACTGGCGTTAATACTGGCTACTGGAGGAGATCAGCCTGATTTGCTTGCTGCTCATGGGCCTTGTAATAACCGTGCTTGCATAAATACGCATCCCGATCACGGCCTTTCGTGGAAGACGAGTGCCGAGAATGCCCAAGATACTTTTCGGGACGGGACGGCACGTGTTGGAGAAAAAAGCTACAGGGCCAAACTCACCGAGGATCAAGTTATGAAGATTCGCCTGGACGCAAGAGCTCACCGACTCATTGCCAGAGATTACGATATTTCATCGAGCCACGTGTGCAGCATTAAACGAAGAGCCTGCTGGAAACACATCGCCTGATCACGACATCTGATCACAAGCCCACCGAATCCAAGCGCTGATTGATTTCCCGTCCCTGTCCGCTGCGTCCATCCATCTGTCGAACTGTTCCGGTGTAGTCCTGACCGATGTAGCGCTCATCGCCTTATCGCCCTTAGATGCGTTCTGATTGCCACGCTGTGCGCCTCGTTTCTTTTTTGCCATGAGTCAGTGTAGCGACTATCAGGCCGGATTCGTTAGCGACTACGTAACTAATATCCTGTCATTTGGCTGATATTTCGATTTGCCCACCATGTGCAGTGGTGCGGACTTACCCGAGTTAAGCAAATAGTCGTCAAACTCAACTACAAATCCCGATACCGATGACTTGTACGTGACAACTCCGGATGTTGTCTTGCTCTTGCTGGGTGTTTTCTGCGGGTCTCTTAATCGGTAACTTCTGCCCCATCCATCCTGTCCGTATTGATCGGTGTGCGCCTCTTTGAATTCATAGAGAGAAACGGTATCGCCCAGTTTTATCTCAACGCCGTTATCGTCAAACCTTCCTGTCTTTGTGCCTGCTTCCACATGATTCCCCTGTTTGTAATGTAATTGTATGCGCATACAAAACAAATTCAAGCGAAGTGGCACGTTGTCCGCTATAGGAATCGTG
>CALDTK010000035.1 GCA_937924035.1 uncultured Saprospiraceae bacterium
AGTCTGTGGCAATGCTGCCTAAGGTACTTTTTAAAGCCAATGGCAAAATTGCCTACGGTGCTTAAATGAAAATGATGAGAAGTTTAATAATTTTATTTCTACTGGCGATGACGGTCGTTGTTTCGGCGCAACAGGATGCCCAGTATACCAACTTCATGAACAACAAGTTAACCTTCAATCCGGCCATGGCGGGGAGTAAAGGAGCGCCTGTGATTTTTGGAGTAGCGAGAGAACAGTGGTTTGGATTAGAAGGGGCTCCTTCTTCTCAATCTATTGGGTTTCACACACCAATCAGTAATAAGAACGCTGGCTTTGGTTTCGTGATTAATAATGATGTCATTGGGTTTACACGATCAACTAAAGTGAGTGGTAGTTATGCTTATCACATTCAGGTGAATAATAAGACCTATCTCTCGGCTGGTCTTAGTGCTTCTGCTCGCCAATATCGTATTGATTGGAACGAAGCAATTGCCACCGATCCAGGAGATGGGAGTCTGCCAACAGTAGCCCAAAGCTCAAAGTTGATGGCCAACTTCGGAGCAGGACTTTTGCTTTACAACGATAAGTTTTACGCGGGTATTTCTGCGCCTCGTTTGATGCGGAATCAAATCAGTTTTGATGACGTATTGCCAGGAACATCTATTGGTAGTAAAGAGGATGTTCACCTCTATGCGATGGGTGGAGTTTTGCTTCCGCTTTCAGAGCAATTTGCTCTAAAACCTGCTGCGATGATCAAGTATGTAGCAGACGCGCCCTTAGACTTAGACTTGCATGCAAGCCTCATCTGGAGGGAGCTTCTCTCTTTGGGTGCGACCTACAGGCTGGGTGGTTCACAGACACAAGCTATCGGCGAGTCTGTAGATGTATTGCTGAGTTTACAAGCCAGCGAGCAACTACGCGTAGGGGTTTCCTATGACTTTACCTTAAGTAAAATTCGTGAAGTTTCTAGCGGATCGGCAGAATTATTCTTCGAGTACACCTTAGATGTACGAAAAGGCAGATTGACTAACCCACGTTTCTTCTAAGCGAACAACCTAACTTTTAAAGTCTGGTTCTGAAAAGATTAAGATGATGATTAAGCACATAATTAAGCGGGTAAGTTTACTGGCAATATTGTTTTTGGTGACTGGTGTTTTGGCGGAAGCTCAAACAACAGACCGCGCCCAGAAACGTGCAGCTAATAAGGCGCAAGAAGTCTATGATGATTTAGGCTATAAGGCATCAGTTCCCATGTTTGAATCGGAAGGTGAGCTTTCGCTAAAACAGATGGTTCAGCTCGCTACGGCTTATCGATTGAATCACGACACCCAAAATGCAGAACGCTGGTATGGTCAAGTCGTTGCTACAGGCAAGGCCAAACCTGAGCATTTGCTTTATTATGCGCAAGCCTTGCAGAGCAACGGTCGAGCTAGTGAATCCAGTAAATACTACAAAGAATTTGAAGAAGCTACAGGTGGGGATGATGGCCGAGGAGAGCGAAGCTTGTCAACGATAAATGAAGGCGTTGATGTTGCGGATGTTACCATTCGAAATGAACAGTCTGCAAATACCGATCACCTAGATTTTAGTCCAGCTTTTTTCAAGGATGGGGTAGTGTTTGTGACAACACGCAGACAGAAAGGTTTGCGTCACCGTTTGCGTGATTTATGGATCAATGACAACTTTATGTCGCTTGCTTATGCTGATGCAGATCCAGAAACTGGAGAGCTTGGAGAAGCAGAAGAATTTGCTCCAGAATTGAATACAAAGTATCACGAAGGACCTTTGTGTTTTAGTCAAGACGGGATGCATGTTTACTTCACAAGAAATACGTACAATAAACGACACCGCCGAGATAGCAAGGAGGGGATTATGCGTTTGAATCTGTACGAAAGTGCGATTAATGAAGAAGGTGTTTGGAGTGAGCCACGCGAGTTACCCTTCAATACAGATGACTACGAAGAAGCACATCCGGCAGTAAGTGCAGACGGACGATTCCTCTACTTTGCTAGTGACCGTCCAGATGGATATGGGGGTATGGACCTATACGTGTCTAAGTTTACCAACGGCGTATGGGGAATGCCCGATAATCTCGGTCCAGCGATCAACACTGCTGGTAATGAAGCTTTCCCTGTTTTGCATGAAAATGGAAATCTGTATTTCGCCAGTGACGGACTTGGAGGACTTGGTGGAATGGATATTTTTTCAACTGATGTTCGTGCTTTAATGGGCGATGGTGATGTAAGTGTTGGTGTCCCTAAAAATATTGGCAAACCGTTTAATAGTGAGAAGGATGATTTCGGGTTTATAATGAATGAGGATCTCACAGCTGGTTATCTTACAAGTGCTAGAGGAACTGGAGCTAATAAGGACGATATCTATTCGTTTGTACGTTCGGAACCAGAAGCTAAAAAGCTTCGCCAAGTGGTATGTGTATATGAGGCACCTAATGAGTTAAACTATCTGACAGGTGCTCAAGTAACTATTCGCGAAACAGGCGCTAGTAAAGAAGTATTATCTCTTTCTGATCAGGATCTTATTTTAAAATTAAAGCAAGCCGAAAATCCAGATGAATATATAATCACTATTGGTGGCGAGAATCAAGGGAGGACAACTTCGCCGATGGAGGTGAAAACGATGACCGTCGGCGCTAATGGCACCATAGCTTTTGATGCTGATCCTGGGAAGTATTATTCAGTTGAGGTAATTGCGACGGGTTATGAAACTGAAGAAGTTGAGTTTCAAGTTCTAGAGAATGGCAACGCTGAATTGACGCAGCAGTGCGTTGGATTGATGCCTACTTCTCAGCTGAATCGTCCAATGATTGGTCTAACTGGAATTACGCGTAACTCACGCTATAATAACCTGATTGCAGATGTCCAACTAACCCTTATCAACATGTGCACAGGTGATGAAGAAACTACTCGTAGTGATGCGCAAGGTAAATTCTCTTTCGGCTGTGTTCCATGCGGATGTGAGTTCGTGATTAAAGGGGAGAAAAATTATTTTGCTTCTTCTGAACTGATCGCTAGTACGCTAAACAATAACTGTGAGGCAGTTCCGTGTAGCAAGGGGGGAGTAGTAGAGGTAGAGCTAGCGTTAACGCCGGGGCAAACTCAAGCACCTGCGCCACCAGTTGCAGCAGTTCAGCGGCACACAGCTCCGGCAAGTGGTCGAGCGCCTTATGAGCTAGGTGGAGGAAGGCTAACAGCAGGATCAGTCATTGAATTGAAGAATATCTATTACGATTTTGATCAATCCTACATTCGTCCAGATGCGCAAGGCGATTTAGATCACCTCACTTCGCTTATGCGTGAATATCCGGGTATGCTAGTTGAGTTAGGAAGTCATACCGATGCGCGTGCAAGTGCAACATACAATGAAGGTCTTTCACAACGTCGTGCTAACGAAGCTCGGACTTACTTGATTCAAAGAGGTATTGATGGACGACGTATTACTGCACGAGGTTTTGGCGAAAGCCAGTTGCGTAACCATTGTGCAGATTATGTCGAGTGTTCGGAAACCGACCACCAAGTGAATCGACGTACAGAAGTTAAGATTGTCAGTATGGGTAATGCCGATGTTGAGGTTCGTTACGTCAACGAAGGGCCTGACAAAGTCGATGCTGCTGACCCTAACCGAGTCTTTGTTTGGAAGTAGTACGTTGAGCAGAATCCGTATTAGTTGACTATAAGGCTAAGGCCTTGAAGCCCAGTCCGACTTTTGAGTTGGGTTGGGCTTTTTTGAAAGTTTGCAAAAAGCTCTAAATACTCTCATAGAAGACTCTTTTAATATCCTGTGGGGAACAATCGTGTTTTTCGGTCAACTCAGGTCTTTTTGTAATTCAGCAACAGTGTCTGCTAACCCTGAATTGCTAAAGCTTGTGACTTAACTAGTTGATGTGTAGTATGAGTGATTTTCTATGCTTCAGCGCAATGGCCAATGATCTGAGAAAAGATCGTAGGCAGTAACAATGAGGGAAGTCGTGTACAGCGAATTGGAAATTTAAAAGGGAACAGCAGGTAGTGTTAAAGTAAAAATGGTTCCTTTCTGTTTCCCCGCTACTGCAGTAACAGACCCTTTATTAAGTGTTACTAATTCTTTGACAAGTACAAGTCCTAAGCCTGTCCCTTTTTCGCCTTCTGTTCCTTGTGAGGAAGGAGTTGTGACGTTGAATAATTGCTTCAATTTTGAATCGGTCATTCCTTTGCCATCGTCGGTAACAGTTATTTCAATCTTCGATTGTTGAGCGTTGGCGGCAATGGTAACATGACCTTTACGAGGAGTAAATTTAATGGCGTTGCTCACCAGGTTGCGTAGCATCGCAGCTACTCCTGATTTATCCGCAAATACGTTTAATTCTTCAGACACACTCGTCGTTAACGAAATTTCTTTAGCAGTTGCAGAAGGTGTGTAGAGTTGATAGACATCTTCAATGATATTACTGAGCTTAATGTTTTCAGGATGATAAGGTACCAATCCCTGTTGACTCATCGCCCAATTCAACAAATTGTCTAACAATTTACTTAGGTGGCGAGTAGATTTTCCAAGTAGTCTAGCAACTCTGCTTACTTTTTGCAGGTTGTCTTTTTGTAAGTAGTACTCAATTTGTTCATCGGCAGTACTGAGCGCAGCGACAGGACTACGGAGATCGTGCGCAATGATTCCAAAAAAGCGATCCTTAGTTGCAATAAGCTGGTTAAGTTGAGTATTTTTTTCGGACAGTTCTATTCGGGCGCTTCGAAGTTTCAAAAAGAAAAATAGACCTGCCAACATTAGTAGTGTTAGTAGACCTGCAATCGTTTGAAAAAGGGTGCGATTTGCTGCTTCACGAGAGCGTTCGGCATCGAGGCGTAAAATTTCATTTTCTTTCTCCTGCGTTTCAAATTGGTTATAATAAAGCAGCAGAGCATTATTACGGTTAGCAGAGTGTATGCTATCCTTTCGAGCAATTAGCTCACTACTAAGTTCATCTGCTGCTTGATAGTTCTTTGCCCTTCGATAGGTGTCAGCCAAAAGCTCGGTATAGAACAGTAGGTCTGCAGGGTCACCTGTTTTTCTAGCGTCGCGTAACAGGCTCTCCCCAATGATTTTTGCTTTCGATAACTTTCCGTTGGCTAGGTGATGAAGCCAAGTGGATTGTTTGTAAAGGAACCCGTTTACATGCGCTTGATCAGGACTGGCGGCCAAAACGTCTGAAAAGATTTGATAATACCAATTCAGAGAATCTAAATTTCCTAATCGGTAGGCCGATTCAACAAGACCATTATAGATGTATGGATAGTAAAGGATTTGTTGTGTCTCGTTAAGCTCAAACGTCAAGGCAAGTAAATATCGTTCTCTCGCGGAAGTGAATTTTCGACTAAGAAGCAAGTTTCTGCCTATGTTAATAGCTTTTCCAGCTTGATCGACAGCAGGTAGATTATCTCCGTAGATTGTTGATCGATCTAGGTATTCTACCGCTTTATCATATAGTCCTATTTGGCTGAATACGATGCCGAGTTCTGTGTATAGTTCTGTCAGTAGATTCGTGTCTACTCGTATGGTTCTTTGAAGCTCAATTGCATCTGAAAGCGTTGTTGCAGCCAGAACTAATTGCCCGCTTGCAGTGAAGCATTTACCGAGGTAATAGCGGATGTGCACTCCGATTGAATCTTGCGTAGCAGCATCTGACAGGAGCGATAGTTGTTTTAGGGCAATTGAATCATTTAGGATAGAAGTAGCATAGTCTTGGGCGTAGTAAGCAGATTTAGCCGCTTCGTGGAGTATGCGAATTCGGTCTAATTGGACATCTGACGACATAGCACGTGGCGCATACGCTAAGGCAAGTGAATCAGCCCCAGCGAAGTTGCCAAGGGTACCGTAAAGTGATATGAGGTCTAGCCCAGCAGATAGCTCTTGCTCGAAATTTTTGGTACTTTTTCCGAGTGTAAGCTGAGCTTTATAAAGATCGATTGGATTAGTAAGTTTAGCTGGCGGGTAGAGCTTTATCCATTCCTTTATCGCACTACTGCGCTTTGCTTCATCTGAAAGATTGGCAGCGATTGCCAACAACGAATCTGTATTTAATTGCGCTAGTGAAGCTGCACTTGAGACAACTACTAGCACTATACACAAGATGTGCTTTCTCATTGTAGACTGATTGAAGTTGGCCAATATACCACCTTATGCGTTGCGTTCTTCCGCTCAAGTTGTTTGACATTCCGCGATTGAGTAAAAGAAATTTCTGGACGTTTGTGAGCTTTTATTTTGTTTCTCGTATTCAGAAAAATTCTTTTAGCTAGAATCATTTGTGATTTATTCCAGGCCTTTCTCAAAAATCCCAAAAGGTTCCCGCGCGCATCCCCTCAAGATCCACTTGAGCATATCCAATCTTGGTCAGTATTTACCAATGACATTTCGGGAAAATGCTTCGCATACTGCGCACATCTTCTCTTGGATAGGTAGATATAGCATCCCTAAAAGTAGGTATGCCCCTCTCCCGGCGGCACGTGCTTTTCAAGAGGAGCTTTGTCTTGCAAACTTTTAAAGAGGTAAGCAGAAGCACAGTCCTTGAAACCGAGCCATGAACACACTACAGATCCGCGCAGGGTTTTTCCTAGCGCTTGCTTTTTTTGCGACCGTCAATATAGGCGCTCAGACAGCCTCCACTACCGATTACGAATTTCTACTTTCGATTAGCGAACCCGCGCGCTTTGATCTCTACGATCGATCTGTGCCAAAGGAAAGTGATAATGTTGTACCTGTAGCAGCAGCTATACAAGCTGAAATTGACTTAAGCCACCCGCTCCCCGAACTAGATTTGGATGTAAAAGATCAAGCTCAACTCTCGGTTACTGAGCACCTCCAGCTTGCAACAGCTTTCCGATTGCGTGGCGATTACGTGGCAGCAGTTCCACATTATTCGCGCATTGTTCGGTTGAGCAAGCAGCCAATCCACGCTTATTTCTATGCCCAAGCACTTCGGGCAACTGGCCAATACCTCCTTGCAGACCTCTATGATGCGCGGTACACTCAAGGGACTGGTGGAGCAATTGAAGAGCAGCCCCTTAGTGATGCGGAGCGCAAAGGGATACCAGCTGTCATACATGGTCATGTGACCAATATCGATTTCGAAAATGCTATTCCTAATGTGGAAGTTCGTCTTGTGAATATTTGTACCGAGGAAGAGCTTGTTACCACGACTAATAAGTCCGGCTACTTTGAATTTAAGGATCATCCTGCAGATTGTCCTTTCGTCATTCGATTTGAGAAACGATTCTTTGAGGTCGTACTCGTCGAGGCAGCAGCTCCAGAAGGTGACGAGCAGATTGACATTGAATTAGATGCCATTGAGGATTTGAGCTTTCGCTAAAAATCCCAGCGATAATCGGGAAAGCGTTAAAATCTGCTTAGGTGTGTCAATCGTGAACATTCTGCGTTTTAGAACCAATCTCTAAAATCAGTTTATGAATACGACCAGTATATCTCTAGCTATAGCATTTTGCTGTTTCTCCATAACAGGCCTCGCGCAACTTGAAGTACAAGTAGGTGCCGGAGGACTCTTTTCCAGTCTCAGTGAGATTTATACAGATGGTCCTGGGCCAGGAGTAAATACTACGGGTGATGCTTCATTTCGTCCATATCTAAGTGGTCTGGTTGGTGTGTCGGTAAACGAAAAATGGAGCATTCGAGGACGGATGGTTGCTACTTCTCGCGCTGAAACAAATATCAATGAAGGTGTTCCAGGAATTGAGTCGTCTACATTTAGTGCCTACTACTTAGACCTCGGTGCCGAAATTCAATGGAAACCCATCTCAATTATCGGTTTGTCTGTAGGACCTTATTACGCTTTCGATCTCTTCGAGCATGCAATAATTGACGGCCAAAGCAGGAATTTAGGCTTTCGCATATATGACGACTTTGTTGCTATTAAGCCAGCTGTAGAGGCCTATTTCGGGCCATTTGCAGCAAGGCTTGACGCTTCATTTGGTCTTTCGTCCGTGTCTCGGATTATGTATACAGACAGCAATGGTGCCCCAATTGGAGATGCAAAACGCTACTGGAATGGAGCTTCTATTGGGCTTTCTTATCGTTTGATTAAGGCATAATACTTAGCGGACTATCTTGCTGGCATGCGCAAGATTTTGCTCTACATTTTAGGTGCTATAGCCGTTGGTGTCATTGGATTCCTGTTCCTTCTCCTTTTTACAAAGAGCAGTTTCAAAATCAGTGGTGATTACATCATCGCCGGTTACTCAGAAGAAGTAGGTGGGATGGTCTTTTTCCAGTATCCTAAATTCGAGCTTTCTGGGGCTGACGGTCCTTATATCATAGGTGATAGTCTTGTTCAGGTTTTGCCGAAAGGTGAAATAGAGAAAACTGCCTTTCGGCAAAACCAGTCTATCGTAGTACGCCCTTTCCATACTTCATTACCGGAGTTTTCTGTCAAGCCTAGTGCCGGTACAACTCATGTTTTGGCGGAAGCTGAGCTACCCGAAAAACTTCTTGCCGTTAGCGATATTGAAGGTAATCTAGTGGCGTTCACAAGCCTGCTTCAGGCACACGGCGTTATAGATGGTCAGCTCAATTGGACCTATGGCAACAATGAGTTATTGACTGTTGGAGATTTCGTGGATCGCGGAAATGATGTTGCTGCGGTGCTTTGGCTCGTGCAAAAACTTGCTCAAGAAGCAACTTCTGCCGGTGGCCGTGTTACGTTTGTTCTCGGCAATCACGAATCGATGAATTTGCGTGGAAATTGGAACTACGCGTTACCAAAATATAAGGCTCTAGCCTTGGCTCTCTATAGTGGTGAAGACCCTAATGAGAGCTATCGTCAATTTTTGGATCAGGATACGCACTTTGGAAAATGGTTGCGCAATCAACCCACAATGTTAAGGCGAGGTGAGTACCTTTTCGTCCACGCAGGCTTACATCCAGACCTTGCTGACATAGGCTTGAATCTTAGACAAATTAACGAGGCTGTTTCGCGTAACCTCGGCTCACAGTTGTACAATGAGCCTGGTCCAGATAAGGTTGCCAATTTATTGATGGGACCAATGGGGCCACTTTGGTATCGTGGCCTAGTAAAGGATTACAATGGTGAGGATCAACTTGAATCAAGAGAGCTCAATCGAATTCTAAACGGCTTCGGTGCTGCAAGAGTCGTTATCGGTCACTCTATTGTAGACGAAGTTTCAACCGACTACAATGGACGCGTGATTCGTATTGATGTAAAACACGGAACCGATGCTAAAAGTGCGAAAACCCAAGGCCTGCTTATCGAAAACGGTAAACCGTTCCGTGTTGATGCAGCTGGCGGAAAGGTCCCTTTACAATAGCGGTGTGGGCTAATTTCCTGCCGCTCTTAGGGCAGCGATTTTTTTATCCAATTCAGCTGCTTCTGATGCTTTTGCGTCACTAGCACTGCGATCAGTTTTTGATAGTGCATAGGCTTCTTCGAGAAGCTTGGCATATTTTTCTTCGAGTTTTTCTACTTCTGATTTTTTCTTGAATAGTCCGAACATGTCTTAGGTGTTTATTCGGTTAACAGAAAAAGCTGCTGGAGGTTTCCAGTTTGTTACCTTTCGGCAAAACCAAGGATATGAATCGTATTACTTTCTTGTTGGCAATGCTTTTTTGCGTAGGCTCTTTTCTCTTTACGTCATGTGCTGGTGAAGGAACCAGCCCAAAAGAAATTGTAGAAGAGATTAACATCGAGAAAATCATCGATGGCGATGAGGATCCTGGGTTGATCCATGTCGTTCATTTCTGGCTTACGGATGGTCTTACCGAAGCTGAAAAAAAGGACTTTCTGAAGGGTGTATGGAGCTTGGAAGGAGTCCCTTCGGTAAAGCGCATGTTTGTTGGGCCAGCCGCATCAACTCCTTCTAGAGGAGTAGTAGACAATTCATTTGATTACGCGCTAATCGTTTATTTTGATGATGTAGCGGGGCATGATGTATACCAAGAACACCCCATTCACCTCAAGTTTGTTGCTGAGCATGAAGCTAAGTTTAAGACAGTGCAAGTGAAGGATAACGTCCTCGTAAACCGCTAGTACTTCTTCCTCTAAGGGTTTTATTCGATGATATCGTAGTCGATGTCATGCTTACGCATGAGTCGATACACGGTACTAATCTGTGCATCGGCGAAGTCAATTTCTATTTCAGAGCCTTCTATAAGGAATCCGGTCTGTTCGGTGGCATCGCCTTTACTGAGCATCGCATATTCCTCTAAGACTTTAGCGATTGCACGCTTGTCTGGTCGTGGAGCGTTACATTGGGTGAGTAGTAGTTTCATAGGGACTAGATACGGAGAAGGGCTTAAAAAGATGATTGGCTTTGGCGAAGATTAGCATAAAAAACGCCCGATCATCAAGGAGACGATCGGGCGCTTAGGTTTTCGCTAATTAGGATAGCGAAGAAGCATTGCTATTACTTAGAGAGCTTCTCTCCTCCTGCGCGAAGTGCAGATGCAAGACCGTTGACAGCAACGTTTCCTTTACCCATCTTCTGAGTTTCATCTGCAAGCTTAATGAGGATTGGACCAACAGTAGCACCGTTGATATTTCCGCTTGAAAGCTCAGTCTTTAGCATCTTGAGGTTTCCAACGATTCCGTCAGTTCCTTCCATTCCGCTTAGGGTTCCAATCCAACCTTCAACGTTAGATACAGCAGCATCTGGAGAAAGCTTAGTGATCCCGCCTGCGTCCTTAACAGACTTTACAGTAGAGGTAAGCGCTCCCATAGCAGTCATTCCGCCGAAAGCTCCTTTAACTCCGTCAACTGCGTTGCCAGCCATGTCTCCTGCAGCATTAGCAGCATCTCCAGCCATGTCTCCTGCAGCGTTTGCAGCATCTCCAGCTGCATCAACAGCATCTCCTGCCATTTCGCCAGCGGCGTCTGCTGCATTGCTAGCAGCATCTCCTGCTGCGTTAGCAACATCGCTTGCAGCTTCAGTTGCTTCGTTTACGGCGTTAGATACCGCGTTGTCACCACCACAAGATGCGAAAGCAAAAGCGGCAGCGAATAGAATTACAAGTAAGTTCTTCATAATGAAGGGGTTTGTGTGGGCGTAAAAAAGTTTGTTCGCCCTTAAGTTGGTTGAACTGCAAAGATGTTAAGAAAGTAGTATAGGTAGTGATATTGGGGAAAAACTAGATTTTAGTGTT
>CALDTK010000036.1 GCA_937924035.1 uncultured Saprospiraceae bacterium
TTTTGTGAGCTCATGCCGTTGTCGATGAGTCCCTGAAAAAGTTTATCTTTCTCGGCTGCCATTACCTCGGGAATTTTCTTACCCATGGCCTTACGCAGCTTGTCCGCTTCGAGCCAGCTGTAGCCGGCCAGTTCGATCGACGTCATCATCACGTCGTCCTGGTAGGTGATGACTCCGTAAGAACGCTCTACAATGTTCTCTAGACGCGGGTCGAGGTATGTCACCAATGACGGGTTGTGCTTTCGTTCAATATAAGTCGGAATCATTTCCATCGGACCAGGGCGATACAGCGCCACCATCGCATTAATGTCATGAATGCTGGTTGGCTTAAGTTGCTTGAGGAATGAAGTCATCCCTGTTCCGTTCAGCTGGAACAATCCCATCGTCTCGCCGCGGGCAAGCATTTCAAATGTCTTGGTATCGTCCAGCGGAATGTTCTCGATGTCGACGTCAACGTCACGAATTTTCTTCACTCGCTTTACCGCGTCAGCCAAAATGGCCAGGTTCTTGATTCCAAGGAAGTCGAATTTCAAGAGTCCGACGCCGTCTTCACCTACGCTGTGCATTTCGTACTGCGTTACCCATTTGCCAGTTTTCGAGTCGGGTTGGACGGGGACGTATTCGTTCAGTGGTACGGGCGAGATCACCCCACCAGCAGCCTGCACGCCGATGTGTCGAACGCGGCCCTCGATCTGTTTGGCCAGGTCGATGACCTCGCGACTCTCGGCGTCTTTCTTATATAGTTCGGCCAGTTCTTTTTCCTCGACCAGTGCGCGGTCGATAGTCATAGGGAAGCCTTGTGCGCCCAACGGGATAAGTTTTGAAATCCGATCACCAGTGCTGTAGCTGTGCCCCAGTGCACGCGCCACGTCACGCACGGCCGCTTTGGCTGCCATGGTTCCAAACGTACCGATCTGCGCCACCTTGTCTTCACCGTATTTAGCTTTTGAATACTCGATGATTTCGTCACGCCGGTTATCAGCAAAGTCCATATCGATATCAGGTGCCGACGGTCGTTCGGGGTTGAGGAATCGCTCAAAGGGAAGTCGATACTCCAGCGGGTCCACGTTGGTAATCCCTAGAACATAGGTCGTCAGCGAGCCAGCCACCGAACCTCGAATAGTGGTCAAGATCCCACGGTCGCGCGACTCGCGCAAAAGATCGCCTACTACCAGGAAGTACTTGGCGTAGCCTTTCATTTTAATGACATCGAGTTCGAACGTCAGACGCTTTTTAAGTTCAGGGTCCTCAGGGTCGAGTCCGCGCCACTTCACACCAGCCCAGGCGGTGTCGTGCAATTCGTCATCTGGCTCTTTGCCGCTTTCTATAATGTAGTCAGGAAATACCCAGGCTTCTTGCCCGAGGGTGATCTCTACATTACATTGGTCCGCAATTTTTACTGTGTTTGAAATAGCTTCGGGCACGTCTGCAAACCATTCCTTCATCTGCGCCTGGGTCTTGAATGAGAAGTCCTCGCCGGAGTCGTCTGCGGTGGTGTCGACGACTCCACCGGTGCCGATCTTGATCATCGTCTCACGCGCCAATCGGTCGGTCGGCTTGATGTAGTACACGTCGTGCGCAGCGACTAGGGGAGTATTAGTTTCTTTGGCCAGTTCTTTGATCTTCTCCTGCACTTCCACGTGGCCAAACATTTCAGGATGGTGAGAGATTTCCAGATAACAATCTTCGCCGTACAGCTTCTTATAAAAATCGAGTCGCTCGGACGCGCGTTCTGGTAATGAGTCTTTGAGTGACTGCGCCACCTCGCCAGCGAATGACGGAATGATACAAACCAGGTCTTCTTTGTATTTAGTTAGCAGCTCGTCATCCAACCGTGGCTTGTAGTAGGCCCCCTCTGTGTTCGATAGTGTTACGAGCTGGATCAAATTTTGGTATCCCTTGAATGTCTTTGCCAACAGTACGACGCGGCTGCGAGGTCGGTCTACAGGATGTTCTTTGTCGTGACGAGTACGAGGGGCGAGATAGGCGTCGAGACCGAGGATGGGTTTAATGTCCTCGTTGTGACAGGCTTGGTAAAAATCAATGACACCATACATCGCTCCCGCGTCAGTGATTGCCAGCGACGTTTGTCCGTCCGCCTTCGCGGCCGCGACTAGTTCCTTTGGTGTTGGGACGGCGTTCAGAAGGGAATACATCGAATGCACATGAAGGTGTACAAAATCCGCTGCAACTGGAGTCTCGGTCGTTTCAGGCATTGGGTGTAGTATAGCAGAAATGAAAAACGCGCCCCGGTGGGGCGCGTCCAAATTCACGTTGTGATAATTGCGAACGAAGCAATGATAATTATGACAATCATCGCTGTCACTTGCCGTTCGATTAATGGCCAGCGCTCAGAGTAGCTTGCATTGTCCATCGACGGATGCGCTTCGCGTTTTCTGGCTTGGAACCAAACGCCAGCGCAGCCGATAAGTGCGATTAAGAGAAGTAGTTTCATCTGTAGGGTCCTCCTTCTGCTACAATCACTCTACTTATTTTCTATGAAATGTAAATACTATGTCGGTATAGACGAAGCTGGACGTGGACCGCTGGCTGGGCCGGTTTCTGTTGGGGTGGCGAAGGTCCCGGCTGATTTTGACTGGGAGAGGGAATTGCCTGGGGTGAATGATAGTAAGAAGTTGACGCCACAGAAACGCGCTGTGGTTTTCTTAGAGGCGAAGAAATTGCGTCACGTGGGGCGGATAGACTTTGCTGTTGGCATGGTTGGCCCAAGTTTTATAGACAAGCAAGGCATCCTCACTTACCAACGGGAACGGTTGTGGAGTGTCAGGATGAAAGGTCACAACATAAAAATCGTGCTAGAGCGATGTCATTACTGCAATCGAGAATTTTAGAAGCTGAGCGCCAGGTTCAACATAACGAACAAGCCGAAGCTCGACGTAGCTTGGTTGGAAGTGGTGATCGCTCGGAGCGTATCCGTACCTACAACTTCCCTCAAAGCCGT
>CALDTK010000037.1 GCA_937924035.1 uncultured Saprospiraceae bacterium
TGTAATTCTCAAACAAGCCATTTCCGCAGATGGATTTGTTGGAATAGCCGATCGACAACTTCCACTTACAGGATGTATGGCGAACACACTATCTCACCAGTGGCGCAGTCAGGTAGACGCCATCCTAGTCGGTGCAAATACCGTTAGCATCGATGATCCGTCTCTAACAACTCGTCTAGCCCCAGGGAGATCGCCTGCCCGTGTTCTGCTTGACCCAAAAGGTCGAATTGCGATGTCAAGTCAAGTTTTAGCGAAAGCGGAAAAGCATGAATTACCTACCTACTGGGCAGTTGATACAGCTTTCGCCAAAATTTGTCTCTCAAAAATCGAAGCAGCTAAATTGAAAAACGTCGTTGTAGTACCCCTAGAAAAGCAACGCAGAGTTCAAAGCTTACTCACTGCCTTGTTGGAACTAAGAGTCGGCCGACTACTGGTTGAAGGAGGACCGACAACAATCAAACACTTTGTTGATAGCAAGGCCTTCGATGAGTATCGTCAATGGACGAGCACTGTTACTGTCGGGAACGACCAGCGAGCGATCTCTGCTGCTAAAGTCCCTTTTGACAAAGGGGTTTCCTACTTCGTAGGTTCAGACCTACTGACTATTGGCAGAAGCATTCCTTTGCTTATCAACTGTTAAAGCCCTCTTAAATCAATCCCACCATGCCACCAGAATGCCTATTCTGGTGTTTAAGAACTGAATAAGCATTGTTTTTGCAAGGCTTACTATTCATTGAACGCACTTCGTGCAAACCTCATGATGAAATTCCTAATCGCCGCCACTGCACTTTTCCTTTCACTTCAGACTGCTTCTGCTCAGCAAATTGAGTGGATGACTTGGGACGAAGCCGTTGCTGCCAACGCAAAGAACCCTAAGAAAATATTCGTCGACGTTTACACCGACTGGTGTGGGTGGTGCAAACGAATGGACAAGGCGACTTTCTCTGACAAAACCGTCGCGAAGGCACTAAACCAAGACTTTTATGCAGTTAAGTTTAATGCTGAGCAAAAAGAAGACATCGTCTTCAATGGCAAAACATACAAGTTTGTAGCTGGAGGCCGTCGTGGTTCTCACGAACTCGCCCGTATGCTTCTGCAAGGTCGCATGGGATACCCAACGGTCGTATTTCTCAACGAAAATGCTGAAGTGATCCAGCCCGTTCCTGGTTACCAGGAGCCTGAAGCATTTATGAAAGTCGTCAAATACTTTGGTGATGACCTCTATAAGACTACGCCTTGGAATGAGTACGAAGGGGACTAACCCAGATTGCTCCTCACAAAAAAGCCGCTGATTGAACGTATTCAATCAGCGGCTTTTTTTTGATCCACTTCTTATCAAACTCCATTCAATTAGGAAAAGTGCTTCGCACTTCTCTTAATTGCACGAACTCAAAACCAACCGGTCTTCTTCTTGCTACGACTCCTTGTCGTCTTAATTCCAAAAACGCCAAGAATTCCTCGCGTCACTTCCCGCGCAATCGTACGTCCGATCTGTCGTGTAGTAGTTGAATTGTAGACCTTTTCGAACGTAGACTTCTCTTTCGTTGAGCGCTTTCTACTCGTCTTCGCTTTAGCTGCCTTTTCGTTATCCTTTTTTAACTCCGCCTGCTTTTCAGCTCCTTGAGCTACCTCAATCTTTTTGGTGAGTATTTCATACGCGCTCTCCCGATCGATCTCTTTGTTGTACTTCTCAAGGATCTCACTGCAATCAATGATCTCAGCAATTTCCTCTTTTGAAAGGATATCCATGCGAGAAGCTGGCGCACGCAGGAGTGTATGCACCAATTCTGTGGGTCGACCTTTTCGATCTAATACAGAGACCATTGCTTCTCCAATGCCCATTTGCGTAAGTAATTCGTCGATTTCATAAAACTCGCTCAGCGGGAAATTCTCTGCAGCCAGCTTTATCGCTTTTCGATCTTTCGCTGTAAACGCACGCAAAGCATGCTGAATTTTCATCCCACACTGCCCTAAGACATCTTCAGGAATATCAGCGGGGTTTTGTGTGATAAAAATGAGTCCTACGCCCTTCGAACGAATGAGCTTAATGATTGACTCCAATTGGTCTTGTAGCGCTCGACTTGCATTCTTAAATACCAAGTGTGCCTCGTCAATGAAGATGACCAATTCAGGCTTATCGGCATCTCCACGCTCGGGCATACTGGCATAAATCTCAGCCATCATCTGCAACATGAACGTTGCAAAAAGCTTTGGACGATCCTGCATGTCTGTCAGACGGATGATGCTGCAAATGCCATGGCCTTCGCTATCGTGGCGCATGAGATCATCAATGTCAAAACTTGGCTCACCAAAGAACTCTTCAGCCCCTTGTTGCTCTAACTCCAGCAGGCGGCGCATAATCGCTCCAGTACTTGCCTTAGAGATTGTACCATAATCTTCACGAATTTCTTCTTTCCCTTCGTTGGTGAGGTATTGAAGTGTCTTCTTGAAATCTGCCAAATCCAAGAGCGGGATCTTCCAATCGTCACAATACTTGAAGACCAAGGACGCTACTCCACCTTGATTATCATTTAGACCCAGTATTTTAGAAAGTAAGACCGGTCCAAATTCAGTGACCGTTGCACGTAGACGCAAACCTGGTTCATCCGAGAGGGAAAGCAATTCGACTGGACTTGCAAAAGGCTTCCATGCCTCACCTATGGCATCGTGACGTTCTTGAACTTTCGGATGATCCTTGCCTTCTGCTGCAAGTCCGCTCAAGTCTCCTTTGATGTCCATCAACAAAGAAGGTACACCCGCTCTACTGAGCTGTTCTGCAACGATTTGGAGTGTCTTTGTCTTTCCGGTTCCTGTTGCTCCAGCAATCAAACCGTGCCGATTAAGCATCCCAATGGGAATACGGACAGGTGCTTTTTCAAGAGCTGTACCATCTAACATTGCTGTACCTAACGTGAAGTTGGCACCTTCAAATGAATAAGACTCTTCAATTTTTTTACGTAGTGTTTCTGCGCTCATAGGGAGTTTATCGTTGCTTGTTCCAGGACTTCAACCTCAATTTGTAACGGCGATCACTGTGTGGCCACGCCTTCTTATCAACTTTTGCTTCAACGCTGGCTGTAGCTAAATCAGTTTGCTCAGGAAAAAAATCTAAGCCTGTAATTTGCTCTACCTTGTCGATTGAAACTGCAAAATCTTCTAAAGGATCTGTTTGCTTTTCGTGCGGAATAATGAATCCAATGCCTTCGCCATCTTCGGTGAGCATGACTCGATAAAATGCGTCTGGTACAGCTACCCTATTGTTCCCAATTCTTTTTGGGCGTTTCCCGACGATCGGACCTGTAACAATATAGGTTGGGCCTTTATCGAGAATCCAATCACGACTCGTTTCTTCAAGTTCACGCCAAACCGCACCATTGTGTACAGCAAGTTGCGGACTCATGTTGCTGTAGAAAAACGTTTCCGACATGGCTGTTTCGTCAAATCCCATATCGCCTGCGGGCACCATGTGACCACGACTGTAACCGCTTCTTCTATAATCATCGCGTACTGCACTGCGATCCTTTACATTCGGATCTGGACGAAATTCGTCTCTTCGTTTTACGTTTCTATTCCTAATCATTTCTGGAGTCAGCTCATAGGCTACCCAGCGAGCTTGCTCCCAATCGTTGTCATAGCCAAGTGAGTAGAAGGCGTGGTGAACGATTTGATCGCTTGGCCCTACCGGTAGATAGATTCGATCTTTTCCTTTCGAAACGTTCGCATCGTATGAGCCATCCCTCTGCTCAGTCGAGCTAGAGGTAGATTCCTCTAGGATGGACCCAAGTTTTGGCGCAAGCATAAATAATCCAATCACCAGCAGGATGAGTGCAATGGTGATTCTGGTGAGGCTTGCGCCAAAACCTTTACTTCCTTTATCGTGATTTCTTCGCAGTTTTGCCACGTGGCCAAGGTAGCATCATCAGGCAAGACGCCAAGAATCGGATTAACGGGAGGAATCGCAAGCGGTAAAACGCTTATTGCGGCAATGTTTGAGGTATGTGGCGCGGCTGTAGCGTTTGCCGATCAGATGGCACGAGGCCTCATGGAAATGCCCGGAGAGGTGAAGGAGCAGCTAAGCGAGCTACTTGGCGAAGAGGCCTATTTACCTGATGGAAAACTACATCGGCCTTACGTCGGCAAGCTTCTTTTTTCTGATGAGTCTCTGCTTGAAAAAGTCAACGCCATCGTTCACCCTGCCGTAGCAGGTGCTGCAGAAGCCTGGCACGTCCGAATGATTGAGAAGGTGCCGTACACCATTTACGAGTCCGCGCTTCTATTCGAAACGGGTACCTACAAGTCTTTCGATGCGGTAATTCTCGTTCATGCGCCGATGACCTTGCGACTTCAGCGCGCGATGAAGCGTGACAATGCCGACAAGGATGCCATTTTAGCAAGAATGGAAGCTCAGTGGAATGACGAGCAACGGCTTCGGCAAGAGGCTTTTGTCATCATCAATGATGGGACGCAGAGCCTGATTGAGCAGGTTTGGGGATTCCATCGGGCTGTGATGGAGGCGCAG
>CALDTK010000038.1 GCA_937924035.1 uncultured Saprospiraceae bacterium
GTCATCGAAAAACAACTCGACACCTTGCTCACTTGCCAACGCGTGAGTAGCACCTCCTTCCCTGTTGATGTTCTTCCGCTTTCGCTAAAACTCACGCCAAATCCTTCCCAAGGTGAGACCACTGTTTCTTTCGATCTTGACAAAGCGGGGCAGGTTTCTTTAGAGATTTTCAACCTCATGGGACAAAAAGTGAAACGACTTTCTCCCGTATTTTACAGAAGTGGTAAACAGCAAATAGACCTGCAAGCTAGTGAGCTGCCAAGTGGTGTCTACACGGTGCGCGCTGCTGTTCAAGCGCAAGGTGAAAAACAGCAAATTGGCGTAACTTTGATGGTCATTCAGTGAGGCTTCCTAAAGAGCGGCTTTTACCGTTCTCAGACGATGTACCTCACTTGAGCTTAATGTACATTGTGATATGCGACACCTCCTCATTTTAATTCTCTTAGCGACGCTTGGCAGTTGCGGCAAGAAAAGTTTTAGCGAAAGCGATCTACAAACCACAAGTCCTGACGGGCAGCTCAATGTTGCTTTTAAGCGAAGCGAAAGCGGGCAAATAACCTATACGCTGACCAAGAATGGGCAGACGGTGATTGCAAATTCTGCGCTTGGATTTACTGTAGAAGGCCTTGGAAAGGCCACGCAAGACTTCGAGATTGAAGACCTTGACCTCACGAAGGGATCTGAAGTTTATGATCTCCCATGGGGTGAAGTGGCGCATGTCGATGCAGCTTATTCAGAGATTGAGCTTTCGCTAAAACATGTTCCAAACAAGTTAACGTTCAGCGTTCAAGCACGGCTTTTTGATGACGGCCTTGGCTTTCGTTATGTGTTTCCGAAACAGAATGGATCGGGTTTATCAAGCGACACGCTGCGCATCTTAGAGGAACAAACGCAGTTTAACCTGGAAGGCGACCCACTCGTCAATTGGGGACCGGGAGACTGGAACAGTTATGAAAACCTGCTAGAATTAACGCGACTGTCAGAAATCGACGCAACTAAATACGACAATCCAAATGAGCTTATTCATCGGGTTGTCCCTAACAATGCGATCATGACTCCAGCGAGCTTAAAGTTGGAGAACGGAGTACACATTAGCTTTCACGAAGCATCACTAATCGATTATCCAGGGATGACACTAGGGGTTACGAGTACTGGCTTTGAGAGCGTTTTAGTTGGCTCGCCGAATAGAGATGCGAAAGCGGTTGTGACGCTACCTTTTAATACGCCTTGGCGCACCATCGCGGTAGAAGACCGAGCGATCGACTTCGTGGCAAACACACTTATGCTCAACTTAAATGCGCCAAACAAACTAGGTGACGTGAGCTGGTTTAAGCCAAAGACCTATGCAGGCGTATGGTGGGAAATGTTCCTTGGAAAAGGCACCTGGGACTATGCCTCGAATCAAAGCGCTGTTGATAGTGAAGGAAATGTAATGAAAGGCCAGGCACGTCATGCTGCGAATACGGCCAACGTGAAAGCCTACATTGACTTCTGTGCAGACAACAACATAGAAGGCCTCCTTGTAGAAGGTTGGAATACGGGCTGGGAGATTTGGCTTGACAGCTTGAAACGATTGGAGGCCTTTGACTTTGTGACGCCTTACCCTGACTACAACTTACGCGAAGTAGTAGATTATGGTAAGTCTAAAAACGTCGAAATTGTGATGCACCACGAGACATCTGGTGTGCCCGAGCGCTATGAACAACAAATGGACACAGCCTTTGCGTTGATGCAAGAACTTGGACTACACAGCGTAAAGAGTGGCTATGTAGGCAACTTCCCCAATGGCGAGTTTCACCACGGTCAGTACGGGGTGCGTCACTATCGTAAAGTATTTGAAACCGCAGCTAAGTATCAGGTAGCTGTCAACCCACATGAGCCTATCAAACCTACGGGTGAGCGACGCACTCTTCCCAACGCGATAAGTGCGGAAGGTGCTCGTGGCATGGAGTACAATGCCTTTGGCAACTACAAGCAGGTGAACCAACCGAGCCACTTGCCGAGTATCGTCTACACGCGTGGCCTTGCTGGTCCATTTGATTACACGCCCGGCATTTTCAATCTTGAGTTAGACGGGTGGAGAGGAGCAGACGATGAAGTATTGAGCACGCTTGCCAAGCAGCTAGGTGCTTATGTCGTGATCTATGCGCCGATTCAAATGGTGGCCGATTTACCAGAGCACTACAGACAAGAAGTAAAAGCGAGTTCTCCAACTGGGGTCAACTTAGATAAGGAGAACTACCATGTTGCCATGAAGCGCTACATACGTGAGATGGCAACCGATTGGGATGCCACCTATCCACTTGCTGGTGAACTTGGCGAGTATGCGGTTGTAGCTCGTAAAGTCAAAGGTGAAAATCGCTATTTCATTGGTGGTATTGCGGGAGATAAAGACCAAGAAGCCGTAGTAGTTCTTGACTTTTTAGAAGAAGGATTTAGCTATGAACTGAGCCTTTTCTCTGATGCAGAGGATGCTCATTTCCGCACAAACAAGACAGCGATAACCGTCAAGAATTCATTTGTCAAGAAAGGAGACACATTGCGTGTACAAATGAAACAAGCTGGTGGCTTTGGTGGCGTTATTGGAATGGGAGTGGCGGAGTAGAACTTTCATAGTTTCTCATCAAGAGATTAAGTGTACGCTCGCCTCAAAAGCCGTGCTGTAGAAATCTCGATACCTTTGGTGGAGGTTCAAAAGGTTTGCCCTCGATGCACAAGTCATTCATCAGCTATTTCCTGCCTCTGTTTTTGGCTGTCTATTTCTCAATAGCATTGCTACCGGTACTGAAGTATGGAGGTGGTGAAATCTTCCCCTTTTTCTCCTTTAAACTTTATTCCAAAATACCTGATGGTTTTGTGCGCTACGACCTGCTTCTCAACGAAGGGGAAGCAGATGAATCCTATCTCATCTTAGGTAATTCCAATTTGAATCCCTTAGAAAAACGAAATTATCCATATCGCCTTGCCAAGGCAGGTGCTCACCCCCTAGAATCATTGGATGAATTTTTTGCTCAGAATTCTGATCTATTGGAAAGAGGGCGTACTATATCTTTTGTAAAGCTTTCGGGAAAGAGTATTGCCGCTGTGAGGGACCAGTCATTTGAAGTTGAAACGATAAAGCGACTCAAATGATCGGTACCTTGGTTAATACGTTTTGGGAGAGCACGATTGAGAACGGGAAGTCCTTCTTAAATGCTAGTGCCGCTGAGAGCACTATACGTGCGAAACTTCTCATCGGTGTTTTTTACTTGTTTGTTTTCGTTAATGCGGTACAGACTTTTAGTCCCTATCAAGAATTTACGGAGTGGAGCGTATTGCTAGAATCGCAACACCTCTTTACGCCAATTTGGACAATGCGTTGGTTTCCTACAGACTACTGGGAGATTGGTGTCCGATCGATCTTGCTGTTCTTTCTAGGAAGTTCTCTGCTGGGTCTATTCCTCTGGCGACGCTCGAGAATTGTAAGGGCATCGGTGTTTGTAGCAGTCTTTCTCTACCTGTCGCTTGTGGCATCTTTTGGCAAGATCGATCACTTCATGCACATCATGTTGCTGGTTTCATTCCTGTTCATCTTCATCCCAAACAAGACGGAGTCGGCATCAACCAGACTTGAGCTGTTAAAGGTATTTTTCGGTGCACAGACCTTAGTGCTACTTGCTTATTTTGTGTCTGGGGTATTTAAGCTGTATGGTATACTCGACCAGGAAGTACGCGGAGTGGTGTCAGCTTTATCACCAGATAGTTTAGCGCGAAACCTAGCTAAGTCTTCTTTAGCCAGTAGCTATGACACCTTTTTTAGTTCGCTGATTTTAAACCATTATTCCTATGTATTCTCTGCCTTTATGATTCTAGGTTTTATTGTAGAGTTTATGGCTATTTATGTCATTTTCAAACCTAAACTTCATCGCCTTTGGGGAGTCATGCTTATGCTCTTGCACGCAGGAATTGTCCTCACGGTTGGTCCAGACTTTACGCTGCAGATGTTTGTTGTCGGTATCCTCTTGGTGTTTAGTCCGTTTGCAAATTTGGAGACAGATATCGTTTCAGATTTCTCTGATGCATTGAAGTCGCTAAAAAAACGACTTACCAAGAGCAAGAATGAGTTCATTGTCTTCTACGACGGAGATTGCTTGATGTGCAATGGTTTCATTACATTTTTGGCTAAATACGATTTACCCGAGCAACTGCGGATCTGTAAAATTCAGAGCGAGCGATTTCAGCAGCTCGTAAGTGAGCACCCAGACATGGCCACTATTGATTCTGTCGTGGCTGTAGAAACTGCACCTGAGACAGGACAGGTTATTCGAATTAAGTCTAATAGCGTGACCTGGGTTTTGTCCAAGGTTAGTAGTGTCTTTCTACCCCTAAGGTTACTCCACCTTGTATTCCCGTACGTCGCTAATACCTTGTACGATCTAATTGCCAAGAATAGAGAAATTCCAGGGGCGGAGCATTGTCCTATACCACCTGAGAATATTAGGAAGAGGATCCTTACTTAGGATTTACTTTTATCTTTAGGAACGTAAGGCATGATACAGAAATATCAATAACTACCTTAACTTGTTTACTATGAAAATATTAGGACTAATCGTTTTTATCTTTTTCTGTGGATCCATACAAGCTCAACCTGGAGATATGCCGCCTAATGCTCAAGCAGGTAAATGTTATGCAAAGCTCTTAATACCAGACCAGTACGAGCATCATGGAGAAGACATACTTTATGGCTATTATGGCAAGGATAGCACTATCATTGCTGATTATACAATCGATACGGCGATTGTACTAAAGTGGAGTGTACAGAAGTGGGTACAACGAAAAGCAGATAGAAATTGCTTCTCAGCAGACCCAAACGATTGTTTAGTCTGGTGTCTTGTAAATAATGAAGGCGCAGAAACGGTGGTAGACACAATCCTACACCTAATGGATACGACTATCACAAAGGAATACGAAACGATATACTTTGAGCGGAAAACCATGATCAGAAAAGGTGGCTTCACGGAATGGCGGGAAATAGTATGCGTCCATGAAAGAACAAAAAGCTTATTGATTGAGGTGCGCAATGCTCTTGGCTTGCCAATTAGTACTAATAATGCAACACTTGATTCAGAAACGAAAGCAGTACTTGTCAAATACCAAGAAAAGCACGGACTTCCTATAGGAGACTTAAGCTATGATACATTGCGCCACATGGGTATTGATTGGTTTTAAATTAAACATCTTACCTAAATTATTAAATCGATTAATTGCAAGATAAAATATCCTTCACTTCCGCATCAAGAGGACTCTGGATCAGATTCATCACCAAGTCGATTGGTACGTGGGCTTTAAGCTGGTTTGTCGCCATCTTCATTGGACTTTTCGCCTCGGCGATAATCTCAGCGGAGTACCTTTTTTTTGCCGTCATCTTGCTCGCCCCACTTGGTGCGATTTATCTCATTTATAAGGACTTTCCGTACAAGTGGAACAACATTGTCACGCTCGACTTTGACAATAATGTTCTACATTTATCGTCTACAAATTCTAAGGCTGATCACATAAATATCCTAGACTTTGATGGTATGCGAATAAACTTTAGTGACATAGAACATTACCATGTCCAAAATTATGAGAGCCTACTTTTTTCATCTTATTTCTTGGTTAGTATTTACATCGGTAAGCAAAAGATCAACCTTGCCTCCTTTAAGGATGCCGTCGAGTATTCTGAATTTGTCTCATTGTTAGAGAATAGGGCTGGACTTAAAACAGTGTAGACTCTAGAAACGCCCTAGCTTGCCGGCCCTAGCGAGCAGACAACGCGCGATTTAGGTTTTATCGAAAAATCAATGACCCCATTCGAAACCATAAACAGAGGCTTCAATAGTGTATTTGTCCCTGGTAAATTGAGTATTGGAGTCACGGTACCAATCGAGCACTACCCTGCAGGTACGCTTCCGACTATGCAAGACCAGCTCTCCCGAGCGAAGCTGGTTGAGGAGCTTGGGTTTAAGGCGATTTGGACACGCGACATTGCACTCAACGTCCCTGAATTTGGAGATGTAGGTCAGACATACGATCCTTTCACTTACCTCGGATACTTGGCTGGTCAAACGAAAGATATCGCATTAGGTATTGCTAGCGTCGCCTTGCCCTTGCACCACCCATTACAGGTTGCTAAAAGTGCTGCAACGATTGATCAACTATCTGGTGGTAGAATGATTCTCGGTTTGGCATCTGGCGACCGCCCTGATGAATACCCCGCTATGGGAATCGATTTTCGGAGTCGAGGGGAACAACTTAGAGAAGGGATTGCATACTTGCGTGCGGCGCAGGAGAATTTCCCTACACTTGAGAACAATCATTTTGGGTCGCTGAACGGCAAAGTAGATATTCTACCGAAGGCATTTGGACATAAGCTCCCTATCCTCGTCACGGGACATAGTCGACAAAAGGAGGAATGGATCGCTGCACACAGTGATGGCTGGATGTATTACAACCGTAATTCTCAATTGCAAAGACACGCTGTATCGACATGGCGCAAAAATGTTGCTGAACTCGCATCATTTGACAAGCCTTTCATGCAGGCTACCTATGTTATTTTAAATCCTGATCCTGATTTTCCACCTCAACATATTCAGTTAGGATTCCATACAGGTGTCAACTATTTAAATGAATTTCTGGAGGACTTGAAGATGATTGGTGTCAACCACGTAGCACTAAACCTAAGGTTCAACACAGGTAATATGGAACGCACTCTTGAAACACTTGCGAAATTTGTGCTTCCTAATTTTCATTAAGAGAGCTATAGCTTACGCTACTTCTATTCGCAGTGAAAACACCTGCCCATCCATTTCAAGTTGATCAAAACCTTCATGTAAATTTTCTTGACTTACAGCATATGGATAGAAGGTTATAGGTTCTACACAAACCATATTGGGGACTTCTGTCCAACACATAAAATGTCGAAATCCCGAACTTTTTAGTTTTAGCGAAAGTTGGTCATTCAATATGATTTGATTACAATTCGGCACTTCCAAGGCGCGACTTCCTACTGCGAGCACCTCTGCTAAAGAGATAGCTTCTCCGCCTTCAGGAGTAATTGTAGGTACCTCTGTTACAAGTTTAAACGCAGGATGATAGCCTAACATGAATGGCATCCCTTTTTCTCCGCTAGGTGCCTTTAGCCCGTGTGCTAGCTTATCTTGCCCTGAGCTTACGCCAAAACTGATCGTGAGTCCATTGGCGTCCAAGTTGAAGGTTTTGCGGAAGCGAAAATCATAAGGCCATGACAAGAACTCGGCGGTAGACTTTGCAGGAAATTTTGAATTATTTACCAGGGTGTTTGCAACGTATCGTTTCTCGAATACTGCATGAACTTCGGAATTCTCTATCTCTTCGTAGTCCAACTCTCTAAGTAAGCCGTGTTGATCTTGGGTAGCACTTCCTCGAGGAGTAGAAACCTGAAAGCCAGCATCTGAAGTTGGGCCGATGATTGGAAACATTTCTGTGTCAGAGTTACGCCAGCCGGGCGAACCTTTTTGGTGGATTACCTGAACACCATCGATTAGATAGCTCCTCAGTTCACCTGAATTCATACGAACATGTTGCTTGTCTAGACGAAGATCAATATCGCTCATAAAGCCAAAGTAATAGAATGCTATCGTTTACCTTCAACGTTTGCAAAACAACTGTGCTTAATGCTTTCTAAAATTCATCACATCGCAATTATATGCTCAGACTATGCGCGTTCAAAAACGTTTTACACCGAGATACTCGGACTCGAAATTCTCAGAGAAGTATATCGAAAAGAACGAGACTCCTATAAATTAGACTTGTGTCTAAATGGAAGGTACGTTATCGAATTGTTTTCGTTTCCAAATCCGCCAGTGCGCGTATCAAGACCAGAATCTTGTGGCTTGCGTCATCTTGCTTTTGAAGTAGAAGACCTTGAAGTTGAAATAAAGCGATTACAAAATTTAGGAATTAACCCAGAGCCAATACGTGTAGATGAATTTACGGACAAACGTTTTACGTTTTTTTCAGATCCAGATGATTTGCCCATTGAGCTTTATGAAAAATGAATATCCTCATTTAGTTATTGACTGTTCCTACTACCCCTACTCCTGGGCAATCATCATCCTCACAATCGACCATTCCATCTCCATCGTTATCGACAAGATCATTACAAATCTCAACAAACCGAGCCAAGACGACACCACCAAACTCAGAGGTGTTCCCAGTAGCATCAATTGTGATTGCAGTCAATTCATCACCAACGCTCACGGCAGCGTTGAGGCTTGCTAGCGGAATATCAAAGCTAAATTTTTGTTCTGTTTTCAAAGTAGTAGATCCAGAGCCATCGTCGGTATAAGTACCTATTGTTGCATCATCATCATTTGCACCACCTTCGACGACGTCCACTAGATAGGTGAAACCTTCACCAAAAGAGGTGGTGAAACCGCTGGGAAGGGATGGTCCTGGGTTAGGCCCTGTATCCGCGATGTAGAATTCAATATTAGCACCAGCTGGAGCGAAGCCTTTTATACGAAGCGTTGCATCGCTTATTTTTGCATAGCTAATTACAGGATAGTTAAGCCAATTGTTTGG
>CALDTK010000039.1 GCA_937924035.1 uncultured Saprospiraceae bacterium
ATAACGCTTCGTAACAAGCCAACGTGTAATAAATCTTAAAGGTCGGCAATGGGCACACTCACCGGCCTGATAGCAGCAGTTCATATTTTATCAGCTAGAATTGCGGCATATTGAACGGCCAGAATCGGAAGCTCTCGGCCAAAAGCCGCTGTAGTCTCATTGTCGGCGAACGTCAGCTTACAACGTATTTTAGATCGATTAGAATGGTTGCAGCATAAGCCACTGCTTGGCGAGAAGAGTGGGCGCAAATTTAACGGCGGAGTATCATGCGGGAAATTTTCGAGCGAGTTTTTGAAGAGTATCCGGCGGCTCTAAAAGCTGAATTAACCGACCGTCCCCTTGCAGTTTTTATGCGGCACGATGCGCCTGATGAAGTAGCCGCATTCGTAGACGACGATACATTCGAAATTAAGGGCTCTTGCGGGCAAGGTAGATGGGCACCAGTGCCTTGGATTGCTTTGATAGAAAACCTGGTAACCAACACCACCCAAAAGGGTTATTACGTTGTTTACCTGTTCACCGAAGACATGGAAAGCTGCTATCTGAGCCTGGCTCAAGGTGTTACAGCCGTTAGAAAAGAGTTCAAACGCAACACCAATAAGATTCTCTTACACCGAGTTACGTAGTAAAGCAATGCGTTGGTCAATTGCGTCCTGCCTTGACTCCGTTATGGGCTGATGGACGCTTCTACTGAATTTGTACGCATCCGATTTAAAGAATGTTTGTTTTCTCAGATGGTCTTTCTTGCGCCACCACTGCGTAGACTTAGAAATCAGTCTGTCAGAAATATTACTAAGCATGTGTCTCATAAGCCAATAACAAAGGGTCGCGTCAGGTCGCCGGATAAGTGTTCGTACGGCTCATTGTAACATCGCCCTACCGCGTCAGCCCGCTCCACAATCCGGGCTGTAATTACTGTGGATTGTTTGTCTCACGGTAAACTGATCGGCGAGAGCCGGTCTGTCCACAGCTTGCATGGACTACTAGATATAGAGTATATTTTTCGTATGAAGTCTGAATTGTATTGGCGGTCAAAATATTATAAAAAAAACCGGGATATGCAACGGGCATGTCTTTATTCCAGTTGTGCAACCAAAGCGCCGGCTATAAATTCTCATCAAATCTCAAGAAAACAATTGGACAATCTTGCAGTAGATGGGGAGTTAGTAACCTGCAAACCAATTGAGGGAAAGTTGATTGCGGATAAAAAATACTATTTGTTTCGAAGGCCAAGTCCTAAAAAAGCACTCGCTTTCAAAGGATATTGTAGTGTGTGCGATAACAGTGTATTTAAAAACGCGGATGATACTTCAACTGCTTTCAGCTCGGTTAAAGCTATCGAACAATCAGCGAGAAGCGTCTCGTATCTTTTGAATGAAGAAAGAATTACCTACCGGGCAGTTATTGATGCGAGAAAGAAAATTGGGTTAGTTGGTGATGAGCTCGGATCGTGGCGACCCGCTATCCTAGGGTTAAAAAACGAAACTGTAGTTGACGAATGGAAGTATCTCAAAAAGAGCTACTTTGCCTATATTTCCCTCTATTTTGATGCCAATGCCAATGCCAATGGCTCTTCAAATGTATGGCTGGCGACGCGAGAAGTAGAAGATATTAACTTGAAAATAGGCTTTGCGTTTTCGTCCACTATCTACCTAACAGCCGATTTTTGGGGCAAGCCAGTATCCGTTCCATGGAAAGGGAAAGATACTCTACCGCCTTTGGCGACTTTTATGTTGCTAAAATATCAAGGAAAATGGCATCTAGCACTGACAAGCCACTCTATATATTCGAAACAGGCAATTCAATTTTGGAACCAAGTATTATCCGTGCCCGAAGACGAACTGCTATTTCAACTATTCAGGTTTTCAACTTATGCGAACATGGGAACAGTTATTTCACCCAATTTTCTTTCTATGTTTGAAAAACAATGCCCTCGAGAGTTAAAGCTCATTGAATCCCACGGAGAATGGCAATCAAATATTGCCAAGCCTTTTAATTGGCAAATCTTACAACCAGTGCCAAAACTGGGAACTCTGCGCCTAGTCTAAACGTAACGAAGTAGTTGCTTTGTGGTGGTTGCAGAAGCTTTCGGCCTCTCTTGACAGTCCGCTTAGGGCACTGCTCTGCCGTCAATCTTTGTTCGGCTAGAAGCAGCGTGGCGTCGGATCTATTGGACGCCAAAATACCGATAGGCTGTGTTTACCTGGTTTGCTATCTGTTCGACTGTGCAGGAGTTCATCTTGTATGTGATTGCAGAAGATGCGTTTTCCAAAATTGCAAGATGCACGCTTTTTTCAGGGTAAGAAACCGCGTTGGTGGCTTTCATTTGACTGATACAAAGCCTAAGAAGAAATATCAATTCACTCCCCGTTTTAATAACTGCTTCCTCTTCCAATGGGTCGTTTCCTAAGTTTTTAAGGACTTGCTGGAACATCTCTTCAACTTCGTGGTAGCTGATTACTCTAGCTTTCATGTTTTAATGGTAGGCAGCATCGGCCTTTTTCTCAGAATGAGACCGATGATACAATGATCCAGAGGAATGAGAAGCCTACATTGAGGAACGTAGCTACGCTCGCGGCAATGTTCGCCGTGTTCTCACGCGCGTGGGTTGATTTTTTCATTCGGAAGAAACCGGCCAATTGCTGCCATTTAAGTTTTGGTGTGGATTGGAAATTAGCTTTTGCTATCAATAGATAGCGGACGTTCGTGTGAATACAGCTTAGGAGTATTGTGACAACTAAAAAAGTCATGGATTATTATCAGAAGACAGCGCACGGGGAAAGCACCACAAGATTAAGTTTGAGGCTAGTGGCGAGCACTTACCGCGGAACACTAATATACCCGTGCACTGGGACGGCACGATCGATATACGTCCTCAAAAGAATGGGCCTCTGGCAGTTTCCGGTAATCTGGAAATCAGCGGTGGATGCGAGAAGCTTATTAGAGCGTACAAATAGTTGTCGACTCTGTCGCTGCGGTGCAGGCGCAAACAAACCGTTCTGCGATGTGACCCATGCTGAATTCGGTTTCTCAACTCGGTAAAAACTATACGATCCAAATCTATATGACGACGTCCGGATTCCTACGGAAAACCGGACGTCATTTTAAACAGCAAAAAGAGTTTCTTCGCTAGTTTATTTCCTGAACCTGCATAACAAGCTCGTTCCAGTTTCTCTGGTTCTCAATGTCGTGTTGGAGGCCTTGCTCATCCGCCGTAGTAAAGCGCTTTATCGCCGGTGTTTTACTGGTCGCCTGATACAACCAGTAAGCCTCTGCTTTTAAAGCTTCGTCAATGGGCTTGTCAATTGATTCATAAACCATTTGTTTGCAAGCGTTAATTGATTCAGCCGGGAATAGGGCAATGCGCTTTGCCAGCGTATCAACGTATTCATCAATTTCATCAGCTTCCAGTGCTTTATTAATTGTGCCCATGGATTCTGCTTCGTCCGCATCAAAATCGCGTGCGCTGAGAATAATTTCCAGTGCTCGTCCAAGACCAGTTTGACGCGCCATACGAGAAGCGCCACCGCCACAGGGAAGAATACCCATACCGACTTCCATCTGCATAAACTTAAACTTGCCTCGCACTGCAAATCGCATGTCCAGTGCAAGCGCCAGTTCATGGCCGCCACCTCGCGCAAAACCTTCAAGTTTGGCGATTGTAGCCTGTGGAACTTTACTGACACGTTCGCAGACTGACTGCAGATCAAGAAGTTGTGCGTCTTCTCTGGATACGGCTTCTTCAGACATGTCCTTAAGAAGCTCGGTATCGTAATGGCACACCCAGATTTCCGGATTGGCAGATTGAAAAACCACCACCTTGGTTTCGCGATCCCGTTCCAGTCGCATGGCCAAACTGTTCAAGTCTGCCAACATCTCCTGACCCTGAACATTGACCGAGCCGAAGTCGAAAGTGACCGTTAGAATTCCTTCTTTCTGAGAAGTGCTGAATGTTGTAAAACCTTCGTATTTCATAGTAATTTCCTTTTGATAGAAATTTTCAGTAGTTGAGGATTGGAAAATGATTACTTAAATCAGAACGGTGCAAACCCATCGGCACTGGCAGTTGGCACGGTCCAGCGTTGTTTAGCATCAATGATCTCGTGCTTGTTTCCGGGTCGTGCTACCTGCCCTGATTCTCCGTACAGCCATAAAACCCAATTGGATCGTTCCCCTTCTGTGATTGGCATGGATTCATGCGGGACGCTGCCGTGATGTATTAACGCCGTGCCCGGTGCGAACGTCAGCTCGCTTACTTGTCGGGTTTCCTGATCGAAAAACCGCACGCCTGAACCGCTGAAGTCTTCTCCTGGAAGATTCAGATTGATATTCAGTGTCACTGACGACGCATCCGAATGCGCGCGTAGCGAAGTATCGGTATCCGGTTGCCACTGGATCGAGAAGCCGAAGGTCTGGGTGTCATAGCCTAGAATGTCAGGGAATAACATTCTCGCTATGGGCCGCATGTAACTATCCATCAGATCCTGATAGAAAGCCTGAAAGCCCGGTGCTGCCAGATAACCTTCTGATCGTCTGTCCAACATGGCACCACCGCGATTCAGTGATATACCGTAAGGCGGACGAACGGGAATCCCGGATTCGGAGGCACCATTCATATAGTCTCGCAAGGTGGTCAGACGCTCAGCATTGAAGAACTGTGCTTCGTACACACCCGGAAACACTTCTTTCCAAAGTGCTCTTACGTCGGATTCTTTATCAGGGTCTTGCCAGGCGCGTTCAACGGCGTTTCGTAAATTGGCGTCGTACAGGCTGCTGTCGAGCTTGCCCGAAAGCTCGCTTCCACTTGTTTCCCATTGCTTCCACGCCTCTTCAAAAAGATCGCGGTTCTGTTCCCAAAATTGATTTACAGAAGGGGCACGTTGAAGCATGGCTTCTCTTGATGGTCGTTCTATGCTGCGAGCGTCTGACAGTGCATTGTTTGTCATAATGATGGCCCCTTGTGAGTTACTTTAGTTGTGATTTTTTTGGACAAGTCGGCTCAGCTCAGTTGTTCAACAACGGCTTCTATGGCCTGCATCACTTCAGTGCAATGGCTTGCTTTTAACGCTGCCGCATGAGGTTGGGCAAACGCGCCGCTATCATTGTCAAAATACTTCCCTGATGCCTGCGCAAATGTTTCACCAATCGCGGCTTCGCACAGTATATCTGCACCGATCTGTAAATCTTTTCCTGGTACCCCGAACCCTTCCTTTACCATTTTAGATGCGAGTAGAGAACCCGGGTTCACCGCAACCACGACAGGGCCATCGCTCAACTCTTTGGCGAGTTCTTGGGACCAGATGGTAATAGCCAGCTTGCTTTGCGCGTAGGCTGCCATATCGTCGACTTGCTTGCGGCCGTGCAGCACCTCCAGATCAACAGGCGCTTGCGCCGCTGATGACAGGTTGACGATTCGCGACCCGGATGTAAGAACAGGCAGCAATGCCCTCGTTAGCGCATAAGGTGCAAAGGTATTCACCATAAACCTGACATCGTATCCATCGGAAGTTTGGGTTTGACCAACCTTCAATACACCGGCGTTATTGATGATGGCATCCAGGTGGTTATGTTTTTGCTGAACGGCAGTGGCCAGTGCGTGTACCTGATTCATGTGTGACAAATCTGCGGTAAAGGTCTCAGCGTTACCACCCACTTCCTTTGCTGCCGCTTCGAGTTTTTCTGCACTTCGGCCGTGCAACAAAACGCTGTGACCCATTGACGCCAGCGTCTTTGCTGTTAACAACCCGATACCATCGGTTGAACCCGTAATCAAAATCGTTTTGGACATGCTTGCCTCGTTTAATTAGTAAATGAAAAATGTTCTGGTTTTGTAGTGAAGTTTTATGAACCGGTATTGCCTGAAGAATGGCGATATCTCACCAGCGTCCGGCTTTCGATACTTTTTCGTACAGCGTTTTTCTTCGCATCATCAGGCATATCCAGCGCACTGTGCGCGATACACGGTGTGCCCCGGTTATCAAAGATGTTGAAAAAGGCGACCTCGTTCGGTGTCATGTTTGACTGGTATATCCACTGATGCGCAGGGTTGGCAGCCACACCTAGTATTTGCCCTTGCCGGTCAGGATAAATAAGATCAAGCAGTATCCAGTCTTGATCATCTACACTGTCAGGTAAAATAAAACCCAGTGGCGAGCTGACCACCTTCTCGACCGGTCGCCACACATTAATAAAAGCGTAATGACCGGCGGCCCATTCTGTCGCCTGAGCTTCACCCAGCAGATCAATCAAGCGTTGCTGTGCGCCCTCGATGCTGTAGTCGCTGTGTACGTTTCGCGCGGGCTTACGTTCCGACTTCTCATCATCAATTCGCATGGTGTGGTCGAACACAATGACCTCATCAATATCAAGCCTGCTTTTTAGAAAACGTTGAATGTCAGCATCGTAGGCTGACTGCCATGCAAGCTCATCGCGCAACACATCAACCTCAGTTTGGAACTCTGCAAACTCAACCGATAGTTGCTCGAACGACGGGTTCATCCGCGAAGATCGCATATCCTGCACGCGCACCGTTGTAGCCACCAGTTCCGGTGAAACGAGGTTGCCGACAATACCGCCCGCATCAAGCTCGAACGCCTGTCGTTCCGGCTTGTGAATGTGATAGTTAACTGTTGCTGTCGTCGTCATCATGGTCTCTGATAAGCCGCACTGAGTAGCGGCTTTGCTGAGTGCCTAATAACTATATTGTTTCCATTTCGCTAAATAAACGGGCCAATTACGATATCAGTATTCGTTATTTCTATATAATAAAGGCATGAATACCAACGAAATCCGGCTTTTTGTCATCGCGGCGGAAATGCTCAACATCAGCGCAGCAGGCCGGCAATTAGGCCTCGCGCCCGCTGTCGCCAGTGCGCGGCTCGCCAAACTGGAAAAACACCTCGGCGCGGAATTACTCCATCGCACCACCCGGCAAGTGTCTCTGTCGCTGGAGGGTGAGGAGTTTCTTCCCTATGCACGGGAAATGTTGGCTCAGGAAGAGGCCGCGCTCGCAGCACTCGGGCGCGGCAGCGCTGAAGTGAAAGGCACTTTGAGATTCGCAGGGCCAAGCAGTTTCGTGCAACTTCATATCATGCCGATACTGCCAATGTTCCTGGAACGATACCCGGGCATCAATCTTGATCTGAAGCTGTCTGATACCAAACTCGATATCATTGATGGCGGGTATGACCTGGCGCTGCGAAACTACGCAGCCGAAGACAGCTCACTGATTGGGAGGAAAATAGCCGACGACACGCGCATTCTCTGCGCCTCCCCAGAGTACATGAAGAGTCACGGTACACCTCGTGAACCCCGCGATCTTAACTCTCATCAACTTGTCGCGTTCAGCAGTGCTGCTCCGAGGTTGTTATCGTCAGAAACCGGAGCGGAGTCTTGTACATTTCCACCCCCGGGCATCAGTCCACGCGTTATCTGTGACGATGGAACAAGCACACGTCTGGCAGCGATAAACGGCGTCGGTATTTGCATGAGTTCACTATGGAATATTCACACGGAACTAAAAGAAGGGACGCTCGTGTGTGTACTCCCGGATTATAAAGTGCAAGATGGCTCTGCCATTTGGCTCGCGTATCCAAAATCCAATGTGCTTACGGCGAAAGTGAGAGTGTTTATCGATTACCTGCTTGAACAGATTGGCGACCCGCCGATTTGGGAGCGTTAGTAGCTTACTCGGACTAGCCTTTAGGCATGAATGCATGGCTTTTGGAGTGCCCCCGAATGAAATTCGGTTTAATTTGATTCACTTAGGCAGTCCGGTCATGTCCGCTTTCATGTTTCGCAGGTTACGAATTTATGAAGGTCATCAATTGTCAGTTTCGGGCACACAGCGGAAGTAGATTATTTTCATATTTGTTGTGCGTTCTGAAGAACCTTATCCAAACCAATCCATTCGCTACCAGCTATATCATCCAATGCAACCTCACCGCCTTTCGATAACGACTCGATTTTCTTGTGCTGC
>CALDTK010000040.1 GCA_937924035.1 uncultured Saprospiraceae bacterium
GCTGCCACTGAAGCGAGTGCGCCAGAGATAGCATAAACTAGAAATTTGTATTTCTTCACCTTGATACCCGAGAGGCGAGAGGCTTCTTCGTTGCTTCCGATTGCAATGATGATTCTACCAAAGACGTTGTAGCGAAGCATGACTACGGCGAGAGTAACGATGACAAAGAAGACCAGTGCAATCTTCGGTATTCCTAAGAATGACTCATTCGCAAAATCGGACATGTACTTTCCGCCAACAGTCTGAAACGTTACCGGTGATCCTTTGGCATAGATAAAAGCTAGACCACGAGCGACCGTCATCAACGCTAACGTAGCAATGAACGGAGCCATCTTTTGATAGGCTACTAAATACCCAGATGCCGAGCCCAAGCCAAAACCTATTGCTATCGTCATAACTATCGCCAGAGGCAACGCAAAAATATTGACGAGTATCGCAAACGCTACCGCCATTAACGCGACCATCGAGCCAACAGAAAGGTCTATGCCGCCTGTAAGAATCACGATGAGCATACCTATACTGATGATGCCAATACCTGAGACTTGTTTTAGTAGGTTGCTAAGGTTGACTGACGTGAAAAATACATCAGACAAAAGCGCAGAAGCAATGACTAAGACGCCAAAAATAAAGACGGTGTTGTATTTCAATAAGAATTGAAACGCAGTAGCTATGGTGCTCGGATTATGATTAGTGCTTGAATCCATGTTCTTTAGTTTTTGAGAGGTTCACCAATCGCATAGCGAAGAATATTTTCTTCTGAAAAATCTTCTTTCGCTAGTTCACCGTAGATAGTGCCTTCATGCATCACGAGGATGCGGTCTGCAATTCCCATGATTTCTGGCATGTCGGAGGAAATGACAATGACGCCAACTCCTTGAGCTGCCGCTTCATTGATGAGGTGATATATTTCCACCTTTGCGCCAACATCAACTCCGCGAGTGGGTTCGTCAATGATGATCAGGTTGCTTCCTATGCTAAACCACTTAGCTAGTGCTACTTTTTGCTGATTTCCTCCACTGAGATTTTTAGCTGGTGTCTCTGAGCTAAGCGTCTTGATGTTTAACTTACCAATAAGCGATTCAGCCTTTTTAATTTCCTTATTGCTATCAATAAATCCAAATTTATTTGCAATTGCTTTAAGCTTTGTGATGCTAATATTTTGTCGAATCGAGAGTGGTAAATAGATCCCCTCTTCCTTTCTATTTTCCGATACCAAGCCAACTTGATGACGAACTGCATCTGAAGGGGAGGTAATGTCTACTTCTTCTCCGTAAAGTTTGATGCTTCCTGATTTCTTACGGTCCGCACCAAAAATGAGCTTGGCAGTTTCTGTTCTGCCACTTCCTCCTAGTCCAGCAATACCGACAACTTCGCCCGGTTTTACACTGAACGAAACATCATGAACATGTGTATCTCGGCCAGAAAGCTTATTCACCTCTAGAATTGGCACACTCCCAAGTGTTACATTTCTTTTCGGAAAAAGATCATCCAATTCTCGACCTATCATCAATTGGATAACATCGTCTGTATCTGTGTCTGATACTGGTCTAGTTCCCGTGTCAACACCATCTCTTAAAACGGTAATGGTATCCGCAATTTTGAAAACCTCATCTAGGTGATGTGAGATATAGATAATCGAAACTCCTTTCTTTTTTAGCTCAAGGATATTCTCGAAAAGTTTCTCCTTTTCCTTTGGGTCAAAAACAGTAGTGGGTTCATCCAACACCAATACTTTTGGGTTTTCTGAGATGGCTTTTGCGATTTCGACGACTTGTTTTTGGACAATACTGAGCTCTCTTATTTTGGCCTTGGCATTAATTTCAAAACCAAGTGAATCTAACAGGCTTTGAGCATCTTTGTATAGTTCTTTCCAGTTTACCCAAAACGTAGATGCACCAAGTTTGTGCAGATAAATATTCTCAGCGACCGAAAGATCATTTACTAAAGAGAGTTCTTGATAGACGACATTGATTCCTAATAGTTGACCATCATGGGTGTTTTTAGGGTTTATTTCCTTACCATCAAGAATTACTTTGCCAGCATCTTTTTGATGTACACCACTAAGAATCTTTATTAGCGTAGATTTTCCTGCACCGTTTTCCCCAAGTAAGGCGTGGATTTCTCCTTCCCTTACCTTTAGGTTTGCATCTTTTAGGACAGATACAATACCGAAAGATTTCGATATTCCAGACATCTGCAACCTGTACGAGCTATTATTTTTCATAAGGGCAGCTTCTAAAATAGGGCGTCAGGATTGTAATATTTAGCTGCGTTTTCCTTCGTTATGAGAAGGGGAGGGGTAAAGGAAACTTTAGGGAAATCTGTTTTTCCATTCATGTATTGAATGGCATACTTTACTGCATTTTGACCGATTTTAACAGGGCTATTCATTGCAGTACACCCATAGAAGTCCGTTTCCATTATAAACTTAATGGCTTCTTTCTGTCCATCAGCAGCGGCAGCAATTGTGATGTCATTTGTTTTCCCAGCTTGCTGAATCGCTTTGATCGCACCTAGTACACAAACATCAGCTTCAGTGATCACCACATTAATATCGGGATGTGCAACGAGGATGTCTTCCATTGCTTTTTGACCCCCTGCATATGACCAATTGGTGTAGGCCTGCGTCTTAATCGTCAAATCAATATAGCCTAAGTCTCTAAGTTGCTGCTCGGTAATTCCTTGCAATAATCCATTTTTTCGTGTCCTGCCAACGGGGTTGCCGGCGTTACCACTTAAGAGAGCAATTTTCATTGGCGTTTTTCCGAATTTTTTAGCAAGCCAACCTCCGGCGAGCGCGCCATTAGCCAAATTGTTTGATTGTACAGTAGTTACATACTCAGCTGAAGGATCGATCGAGCTATCGATAATAAAAACGGGGATACCCGATTTTTTTGCAAGTTTGGTTACTCCAACAAGCGCATCGGGATCTTTCGGGTTGAGCAGTAAGGCATCGACACCTTTCGTGACTAAATCTTCAACCGCTGAAATTTGCTTACCTACATCATCTTGTCCATCAGCAGATAAGAATGTCATCCCGTTTTTCTCGGTTGTCTCTTTTATACTTGCAAGTAAAGCTTGGTAATACGGTGCATTCAGAGATGGTGAGCAGTAGCCGATCACTTTATTTGACAAGTCAATTTTGCTCTCAATCAATCCACTTATTTCGTCTTTACTCTCCACGGTTGCCTCGTCTGAATTTTCGAGGGGAGTTGCGCAAGTGGTAAGACTGATTGCTATTATGCACAAAAGGAGCGTTCGAAGTGAGGCTGTTGTCATTGAAGGGAGCCTCGTAAAATCTAAAATCATTCGTTTTTTAATTCACTGGTCCTACGTTTTTCCACGTTGATGAGTATTAGTAAATGCTGGTCTGCATTTAATAGTTGGCGTTTAGCGCTTTCTATAATTACATGCATTCTAAGCGGAAGGAAGGTAGTAAATCATTAGAAGTGTTAGACTATTGTGTCCCAGCTCATGATAGGGCAGGCGCTATCGGTACTTAATGCTTGCCAACAGGCTATGTTTTATAGCAACATTAGAAGCCCAGTTACTCGGGAGGGTCTTGCTACTTATGGTTAGGCTTTCGCCAAAACGCATTTCGAGTAAAGCTGAATAGACTGTTTATTTATAGTCTTTGATTACTATTAAAGCCTTTTATCGATAGCGCGCTATTTAAACCCTCTCAATAGGTTGATGCTCACTGTTGCTAGATCAGAGTCTGGAAAACGAGAGGCATATCTTTCGACAGCTTCGAGTCCAGCTTCCTCAGCGATTGATTTGAATACGCCTAGTTCGACGATGTATTGATCCGAAAATCCATGTGTTCCATCATATGCAGTTGCAGCCGTCCGCCCAAGGTTTTGGGCTACTAAATTTGGATCAACTGTATGTAACTCAATCAGTAAAAGGCCATGCCTCTTGACATAGGGCATCCACTTGCTGAAGTGCTCTTTAAGATTTTGTTCAACGGTATTGTTGCCCATTCTTTCACCTCGATGGGCAAATGCTCCTGTAGAATTGCTCGTCCTCCCTCTCGCTTCGGTCATTGGCTCAGACCATATTCTGTTGTGGTCTAAGAACGTTCTGACATTGAGTAAGTCTCCCAGTTCAATGTTGTAATTCTCTTTGAGGTCATTTGATAATCGTTGAGGATCTCCGATGTCTCCCCACATGAGCTTTGCCCACACGTTCGCTTGAATTAAATTAGTTCTACTCACTCGTAGGGCAGCATTATTGTAATCTGCTCCTACTAAGAATAGTGGATGTTCTTCAAGAATTTGACCTCGCAACGTGCGAGCTGCTATGGTGTCAAATGCATGTATTAAGAATGCTCCATTACCACAACCTAGATCTAGTATTCCTTTAGGTTGCTCTGCGATAGGCTTATTGAAAAGATCGATGATGACCTCATCCATTTTCTTGAAGTAAGCTGCATGCGCACCACCACTTCCCCAAACATTCATCTCGCGATCTACATGCTTTTCATCTTCTCCTACTTTCGTTTCTCTAAGTACAGCAGGGTTGCCAAAGATCAGCTCGTCAAGATTTCTGAATGTTGGGATATACGATACGGTTACACCATAAGCCGAGGCCCTCTTTGCGAAAAAGAAGCCTTTATCAGTGAATGAATAATTCCTTCCTTTTTTATTAAACCAACCTAGCCACACAAAGAAATCGAGCAGTCTTTCAAAGCTGTTAGCCTCAATATGGAATTCATCAGCGCTGAAGGATGTCTCCATGAAGTACTTATGAAACATACCCGTTATACCCAAGTTTACGACTGTTGGACCAACGATTATTCCCTCAATATGCTTGAGCACTTGGTAGGCTACTGAACCATCAATAGCGTTTCCCAAGCCATAAGAGCTCCTGTAGTTTTTCATTATTTTCTCAAGGACCAAAAAAGGTTCAACTTGAAACTTGCGCTTAGAAAATTTCCCCGAGAACTTTAAAAGATAATCAACCTCTTCGTACAAGTGGGCCAGGCCAAAAGCTTCTTCAGATTTTTCTGAAAGCTTATATTGAATTGTGTCTGTCTTGTTGTCAAGTTCTTGTATTAGCCAGCCTTGCGACGAAAGTAAGCGCAAGGCTACGTTTAGGTAGCCTTCGTTTGCAGAAAAACGTTCTTTAATCTCTTCGAGTGATACAGATTGTTTCTCTAAGAGAAAGGACAGGATACCTTTTTTATGGAGAGCGTAGCAAGTAGGGGCAACAGCAATGCCGTCTAAATGCCTAAATAGGTCTGATCTGTACTTTCTTTTTTCTTCTTTGGACAGCATTACCTAAATATACAGAATTTAGTGCCTCTCTGTTTCAACATTTGGCCTCGATGTTTTGCTTTGACGCTAGGTGCAGCGATGGGCTTCTATGTGAGGACTTCCCCATTGTCAGGTAAATGCGGAGTGTAATGGTTATCAAGAAGTTGCTGTTAGTATACTCTTGTTCTCTCCTTGGTTTTAGCAGTGTTATCTGCTCTTTTTATACCCTTGTGGATTACCATAAAAGTGTACAATGTCAATGTGGGGTGATGTAGACATGCCTCCAGGGTTTAAGCCAGGTTGGTTTTCTGGAATAGGGATATTAAGCTCTTCGAAGTACTGCGTCCAAATTGGAAAAGTTGATTTGGTATCAGGATCTTTGTAAGTCATTTTTTGTAACTCAAAAAGCGGCTGTTTATCATTCGCAAATTTGAATGACTCATAAATCAGTTCTGAGCAGTAGTATTTGTTATTCGTGATGTCAAATTCATCGTCGTACGGCAACCCGAGCTTTCCTTTCGCAAATGATATAGCACTCGGAACAAAGTCTCTACGCTTATCCCTTATTCTTCCTACAACCACCTTGCTGTTTTTATCCGCATCATACGATCGACTAAAAAAATCAGCTAGTGATGTCTCGACTACCCCGCTTGTGATCGCCTCTATGACTACTAAGGTATTGTCGTTGTCAGGAACAACCATGCCGACATGAGAAAACTTGGAGCCTCCTACACCAAAGGTGACCTTCTCAATCGCCTCGCAAAAAGGTCCGCAATCGCTATCCTGAAACAGTAAGTCACCTGGTTCCAAATCAAATCCAGCAAAGTCTGAGCTGGCTCCTTTCTTTTCAAGTATATAAAAGGTGCTAGCCAAGCGACCGCTCCCTAGTTTACCTGTTCCAAACAGGTTCATGTCGTACTTGTCGACCTCCTTTATAGAGTAGCTCTCGAGGATCTTAGCTTCTTCTCCTGATTCTAAAGGGGTAACAAGTAGTAGCCCAAACGTCTCTAGTTCGGGAAAAGCAATCCCATTTGAGTCTTTGCGAAGGGCTGGTATGACTTTTCCATAATCCCATATGATTTCCGGAGACAGTTGATTTAAACCAAAAAGTCTCAGCTGACGGTCATCAAGCTCTTTTTTCAAATTTGCATAGCTATTGTATGCAGGATTGGGGATTGCAACCGTGAGTGGCAGAACAAAAACTAGCAGTGCCCCAAAGAAGATTAGCGTGAGTGTGAATACGCTTTTGATGTTTTTAGCCCGTAAATGGTAAAGCATCGATATGCCTATCCCCATTAGTAATATAGAGGCTAACGAAAATCTAAATAGATGCTCCTGAAATTCTACTTTTAAAAACACATAGAGTAGAATAGGAGTCGCCAAGCTTACCAAACCTATCAGGCCAAAGTTGAAGTACACTGGGATTGTCTCGCGTTTTTCCTTCATTGTTTTGAACTCTCTGAAGAGATATTCAATGTAGAAGCCAATGTTCATTGCCAACGGGATCAGCACTGGCATCAAGTAGCGCGCTTTTTTCATAGGAATGAGCGATAGCAACACAACAGCTAGAACTGTCCAAAGAAAGCTGAATTTGTAGGCGGTGGGATGTTTTACCCGATTCTTGAGGTAAGGATATAGCAGAGATATAAATGCTGGAATTGTCCAGATTCCGCTTTGAATGACAAAGCTCCAATAGTGGTAAAATGGTCTAGTATGGTAGCTGGTCCAGGTGCCTGTTTCTTTTTTTGCAATGGCATCCAAAGTGGTCGGATCTTGGAGTTTCACATACAGGTACCATGAGCATCCAATAAGGAGCCCCAGGGCTAATGCACTCACAAGTAGCGGGATCGTGCGTTTCACATTCTTGTACCCGAAGGAGAAGCCATATGCAATCAGAAAAGGTAATAGCAGCGCGTAAAACGAAATAGGTCCTTTGGCCAAGATTGATAGCCCTAGGAATAGTCCTGCAAATAGAATGGTTTTTAGATCAGTCTCGTCGAACTCAAAAAGCTTGAACAGGAAGTAGATCGACATTAACATGAAACCATGCGTGAAAATATCTGAAGGAGCCTCGAAGACGATTCCAATTACGTAGAAAGAAGTCAGCAGGACCATTGCATTGATCATGCTATGAGTGCTGTTCTGCAAAGCCGTTCTCGATAATTTGTGCATGAAGCTTCCCGCAAGCATGACCATAAATACCGCAGGCAAGCGCATTGCAAACCGGCTATCTATGCCGAAAATACTCCCACTCAACGCTGAAAACCAGGCAGGTAGAGGCGGTTTTTGATAACGAGCCACATTGTTCATCGTGGTTAGTAACCAGTGATCATGGCTTAGCATTTCTCGAGCTGTCACGAAATTCCTCGCCTCCATAATCGAGACTTGTAAGGTCTCGAGATTGGGCAATAGCATCAAGACTACAAACAAGCAAATCGCAACTATTGGATATTTTTTAAGCAGCTGTGTCATCTTGTTTCTTCACGTTTGGCGGCTCTACCTATGATTAAATTTCTACTATAAATGACTGCTCCTAAGATGTGTCCAATGAACAATACGGGGTCTTTTCGAAAAATAGCATAGGATAGGATAAGTAGTGAACCAATCAAACTTAACGCCCAAAAACCTGTGGGTAACGAGGAGTCTTTTCGTTTTTCGGAGTACATCCATTGATACACAAAGCGTAAGGTGAAGATGATCTGAGAAACAATTCCTAAGCATAACAACCAAAGCGGAATATCTTCATTCTTAAAGAAAATGTTGACGTCTATCCTATTATTATTGAAATAGAAAATGCCAATAAAAAGCGGCATGAAAAGCAATACATACCTCAATACTATTGGAATAATTCTCCATTGATTTTGAAGTTGTAGGTTTCTTATATAGATGAAATAGGTTAGCGATTGCCCTAACATAATAGCGAAGTCATCTCGTAGGTATCCGTAAATGAAGAGTAGAAACGAAGCAACAAGACTTAGCGTCCAAAATAGGGTAGGGGTGACGACGCGTTTCGATTTTTCACTCGTAATCCATTGAACAACAAGACGTGAGGAAAACAAAAGCTGCGCTAAGAACCCTACACTATGTATGATCCAGTCGCTCATTAGCTTTTCTTCGCTACTTCATAGTTGATGTACTTTTTCTTCATCCACAGGTAAGCAAAGCAATCCATGAGTGGACCAACGAGCCTATTCAATACCCCAAATTTTGCTTTACCAGCAACTCTTGGAAAGTGCTGTACTGGAACCTGCTTCACTTTTCCATGTTGAAGCAAGATCATCGCAGGCAAAAATCTATGTAGGCCATCAAACATCGGAATGCGCTTGGCATATTCAGTTTTAATCACCTTCAAAGGACAGCCTGTATCGTCCATCCCATCGTTCGTAAAGCTTCTTCTTATGCCATTCGCAATCTTGGAGGACATGTTTTTTACAAACGTATCTTTTCGATTTGCCCGAACGCCTGTAACCAAAGCGTTTTCTTCTATGTGCTCAAGAAGTAAGTTGAAATCACTAGGAGCAGTTTGCAAGTCGCTATCAATGTACCCAACGAGTTCTGTTGTTGTATAATCGAAGCCAGCCTTGATAGCCGCACTCAGGCCACGGTTCTCCTTGAACGAAATCGCTGAAAATTCAGGGTTTCGCCCACAGATATCTTCAATCAGCTGCTGGCTCTTATCCTTAGAGCCATCGTTGACGAACAAGAAATTAGTCGATTTCGTTGAAATTTTTGCGTAGGCAAGTAGTTCTGCCTCAACACGTAACAGATTGTCCTCTTCGTTATAAACAGGCACAACGATGGTGAATTGATACGTCATGAATTGGTCTGATTCAGATTACGAATGTATCGTTTTTCAGAGGATAGAATGCGTACCGGAATTAATACGTTTCTTTGAGGTAATAACTGTTTTAGATGAAGGTGTTAGTTACCGGAGCTGCTGGATTTATTGGCTCTCACGCCTGTGAGCGCCTGAGTCTTCTTGGGCATGATGTAGTTGGTGTAGATAATTTTAGTGACTATTACAGCATGCACCTCAAGCAGTTAAACGTTAAGGCGCTTAATGCTATTGGAGTACAAGTGCTCAAGCATGATCTAAGAGCTTCTGATTTACAAGATGTACTGCCTTCGAATGTAGACTACATTTTCCATTTTGCTGCCCATCCAGGTATTTCGTCGTCCTCCACTTTTGAGGACTATTTCAGCAACAACATCCTTGCTACCCAAAAATTAATCGATTACGCAGTCACTTTGCCAAGCCTGAAAATGCTGGTCAACATTGGGACTTCTTCGGTTTATGGATTGGAAGCCACTTTTCCAGAAACGACAGCTCCAAAGCCTGCCTCACATTACGGCGTTACCAAGCTAACAGCAGAGCAGTTAATTCTACAAAAGAGCAGGGAGAAAGTATTTCAGGCTTGTTCGTTGCGACTTTACTCCGTGATCGGGCCGAGAGAACGTCCTGAAAAGATGTATACCAAGCTGATTGCATCTGCATTCAACGATATGGAGTTTCCACTTTTTGAAGGCAGCGCTTCACATTTACGTAGTTTTACCTTCGTTGGCGATATCGTTGATGGCGTTGTCAGTATCCTTGGAAAAGACGACCTACTCGACGGAGAAATCATCAACTTGGGTACCGAAGTTGAGCATACTACGCAAGAAGGCATCAATGCTGTAGAAACAATAATCGGTAAGCGGATCAACATTAAGCACGTGCCTGCTCGATCCGGCGATCAACTGCGCACCAAGGCAAATATTGAAAAGGCAAAAGCGCTGCTAGGTTACAATCCTCAGACAACGCTTCTGGAAGGTGTCAAAGCCCAAGTGGAATGGTATAAAGCAAGTTTCTATAAGCCGGCTGTTGTTGGAAATATTTAGGTTCTTGTCAATTTATGTAATTAAGCCGATTAAATTATTCCTTTAATTTCACCTTAATTCGTTTTTATTTCTGATTTTATATTGTGATATATGTTGTTTTGGCGAAAGCTGTCCCCTCATTCATCTTGCGCGATAAGCAATCATTACCAAGCGCTTCCGTTGAACTTGGGACGTCTAACAGCACAAAATCTGGCTATTCTGCAGCTACTGGGGTTCCAGAGCCCACACTAGCTTCCCTGAACCAAACTTCTGTATACGATCCATTTGCATACTGCTTCTCAATGTCACCTTCGTAGACATTTGCGCCTGTGCTCCAGACTAGATTGTCCTCAGGCTTTTTGCCATTCGTTTGGTTGTACGCCCCCTGCTTGAAATACTGAACCTCACCAGTATAAGCTTCAGCACGCTCCCGACCGTCACGTCCTATGGAAGCATAAAGCGATTTTATTTGCTGAGGTAGTTCCGTCTCAGGACCAAACTCTGATTCCAAAAGATTCTTCGTAAAGCGCTTTGTTTCGTGGCCCTCACTTTCAAACGTGAGGTACATCATACCCTTATACACGTTTATCTCATAACTGAACTCCTCGCCTAAAGCAATGCCGTCGGTTGGCTCAGATGGGGGAGTATTTGGGGCTGTACCTACCACAGACATGTCATCACCCCAAACAGCAGTAGAGTAGTCCCAACGACCTGAATTATCGCCTTCCGTATTGATCTCATAATTCCAGAAAACCGATCCTTTCGAATGTCCAGGGAATTTCTTGTAAAAGATCTTCAAAGGCTCATTCTCATGTCCCTCATCACTGTGGATTTGTCCAACAACCACAGAATAGGAAGCTGCCACTCGGGCGTCTCCACTCGTTGAGACATGTTGCACCTTGAGCGTACCCGTCAATTTCCCTCCTTCCTCAGGCACCCAGTGCTTTTTTTCTCCCAGTTCTGTTCGCGTATTACTTGATGTACGAGATGTAACACCAGAATTGGGCGTTTTGTACACCACCCAATCCGTGTCACCTTCCTTTTCGACGTAGAAGAAGTTTTCTTTCTCATAGCCCACTAGGTCGTTCACAGACGTCCCGTCACCCAAAAGGATTTTCCATTTATCCATAAACGGAAGTATATCACTTGGATACGCAGCTGCTTCTCTGGTTATTGCTTCCCCAGTTCCTCCCGCTTGTGTAGTTCCCGAATTTGAACAGCCGGCCAACACCAGTGTAAAAAGTATTCCCAGGTTCAGCATCCAGTAGTTCGTGTTCATTCTAGGTTTCTTTTTTGATTTATGAGCCATCGACACGCAATGTACAAGAGAGCACTGCTGCATTTTTTAACACAAAATGTGTTATAATGGCTTAATTTGCACTTCCTCACTTTCCGGTCTGTCCTATCAAAGGCGCCAGTTCGGTGAGAAGCACAATATCACCATATGAATTTAACCGCAAAGCGCGTCTTCTTCACTTAGCGGGCACTGGTTCAGCGTAATCACAGTCGCCCACACAATTTTACATACGACAGGAGGTCGCAAGTGATGCTCCACCCTTCAGCACGCTTTTTTCAGCTTCTACATCTCAAATCTCACGTCCCGTTGCTCACCCACACCTACTACTCCCTCCGTTTCGGTACCCTCTCTCCTGAAGCATTGGTAGAGGCTGCCATAGCACGTGGACTCAGGCGACTCGTACTTACCGACATCAACTCCACCGCAGCGGCATTTCCGTTTTGGAAAGCCTGTCGCAAAGCAGGTATCGATCCCGTTTTTGGCATCGAATTCCGCAATGGAGATGACCACTTATACACGGGTATTGCGCGCAATCAAGAAGGTTGGGCCGAACTCTGCGGACTTCTCACCGAGTGCTCGTTGGCCGGACGTAACCTGCCCAATCTTGCTCCAGCCTTCCAGCATTGCGATGTTATCTATCCGCGCCTGCGCAAAGCCATCACCAGTTTTAGCGAAAGCGAATACCTCGGCATACGCGCCGAACACCTCAACCTTCTTTTCCGCAACGAAGTCGCTAAGTACCCCAATCGACTCGTAGCCTTCAGCCCCTTCACCGTTCTCGACGATGAGGCACACATCACCCATCGCTTACTGCGCGCCATCGATCATAACACGGTTCTCTCTCAGCTTTCGCCAAAACAGTACGCACGCAGCGACGAACGACTCTATACCGAAACCGAACTGCAGGAACGTTACCAAACACATTCTTTCCTGCTTGATAATGCGGCAAAACTGATTGCTAATAGCAGTTTTGACTTTGACGAAGGCGGGGAGAACCTCAACAAAAAGACCTTTACCGAGTCGGAGCAAAACGACTACGCGCTTGTGCGAAAACTCGCCGAAGCAGGCTGTAAACAGCGCTATGGTCCTCGAAACCACGAGGCGCACGAGCGCATGGAACGCGAATTGAAAGTTATTCGCCAACAAGGATTTTGCTGCTACTTCTTAGTCACTTGGGACATTATCCGCTATGCCAAATCTGTTGGGTATCACCATGTAGGGCGGGGTAGTGGTGCAAACTCTATCGTGGCCTATTGCATGCATATTTCAGATGTCGATCCACTCGAACTCGACCTCTATTTCGAGCGCTTCATCAATCCGCACCGCACCAGTCCGCCCGATTTTGACATCGACTTTTCTTGGGATGAACGCGACGATGTGATCGACTACGTTTTTAAGCGGCATGGTGCAGAATACACGGCCATGATGGCAACTACGGTCACTTTTAAGTTTAAGAGTGTCGTCCGTGAGTTGGGGAAGGTTTTCGGTCTAGCTAAAACCGATCTCGACCTCATTATTGCCAATCCTGATGATGACAGCGATCACCACGAACTGGCAGGCATTGTCCGTCGACACGGTAGGCGAATCGCCAATTTTCCGAACTACCTCTCGATTCACGCCGGTGGTATCTTGATTTCACAACGTCCGTTGCGTTACCACACCGCCTTGCAGATGATGCCCAAGGGGTTTCCGGTCGTACACATCGACATGTATACGGCCGAGGACTGGGGCTTTCATAAATACGACATCCTCAGTCAGCGCGGCTTGGGCCACATCAAAGATGCTGTCGACCTCATCCGAGATAACCAAGGTCGAGCTGTCGATATTCATAACATTCCGCGGCTCAAGCAAGATGAGCAGGTTCGTGCACAGCTCAAAAGTGGTCGCGCTATCGGTTGTTTTTACATCGAAAGTCCAGCCATGCGGGGCCTGCTTACCAAGCTCGCCTGCGATGATTATATCCATTTAGTGGCTGCGAGCTCGATCATTCGTCCAGGTGTTGCGCAGAGTGGTATGATGCGCGAATACATCGAGCGGTTTCATGACCCGACACGCTTCAGTTACCTCCACCCTGTGTTTGAAGAGCATCTAGGCGAGACCTTCGGAGTCATGGTCTACCAAGAGGATGTCATGAAAATTGCGCACCACTTTTCAGGGTTGCCCATGGATGAATGTGATGTGTTGCGGCGCATCATGTCAGGCAAAAAGTACCGTAGTGATACAACCGAAGATTTGAAACGTCGCTACTACGAAGGCTGTGCCGAGCGCGGCCATTCTTTGGAGTTGAGTAAAGAGGTTTGGCGGCAGATCGAGTCCTTTGCTGGTTACTCGTTTTGTAAAGCACACTCGGCGAGTTTTGCGGTCGAAAGTTTCCAAAGTTTGTACTTAAAAGTGTACTTCCCGCTGGAGTTTATGGTTGCGGTCATCAACAACTTTGGCGGCTTTTATCGTACCGAATTTTATGTCCACGAGGCGCGGACACAAGGCGCACGGATTCACCCGCCCTGCGTCAATCGCTCCTTGTATTTGACCACGATCATAGGTCAGGATGTATACCTAGGTTTTGTGCACTTGCAGGGGCTAGAGCAGCGAGTGGGGCATAGCATCGTACGTGAGCGCGCGCAGGGTGGCGTGTATAGAGACCTCTCCGATTTCATTCGCCGCACAGCCGTAAGTTCAGAGCAATTGGTGCTGTTGATACGTATAGGAGCGCTGCGCTTTACCGATTACAACAAGTACGAATTGATGTGGGAACGCAATGCGTTGATGGACCCAATGTCCCAGCGCCGCAAAAAATCGAGTGGTTCGGGGTCACTGTTTAGCGGTCGTATGGAGGAGTCGTTCACTTTGCCACAATTGAAAGAAGGGAAGTACGATCAGGCCTTCGATGAGATTGAACTTCTGGGTTTTCCCTTGAGGTCACCGTTTGAACTTTTGGAAGAAATGCCTGCAGGAACCTTGACGGTGCGTGATTTTCCGCGTTTCCGCAAAACGACGATTCAGGTGCTTGGTTATTTCGTAACTCGTAAGTCTTTACGTACAAAAAAGGGGGATCCAATGGCGTTTGGAACCTGGCTAGATGTGAATGGAGATTACTTCGATACAACTCATTTCCCTGGCGTCTGGAAGCATGGTGAACTACGGGCAGGTGGTGTCTATTTGATTACGGGGCAGGTTGCAGATGATTTCGGGTTTTTGACTCTTAATGCAAAACGCGTAAAGCGGCTGCCGTATGTAGCTGATGAGCGATATGGATAGTCCATTATTGGCAGACCGTTTGCATAAGTGCTCTTATGAAATCAAGTCAATTTTCTGTTTTCGGAAGTGGAACGCCCAAAACAGTAGTCTCGCGTATTTTTTGTCTCTTATTGATTGGGTTGATGTATTCTGCTGTCCCAACATTTGCAGCAAATCCCTATGCTGCTGATACGACGGAGCAAAAACTTGTGGATGCAATTCAAGGAAGAATTTGGGAGCTGCCAACGCTGAGTGAGCAATTTAGCGCTTACGAAGGGGTATTTAATACTTACTCGACAGAAACAGATTTTCCTGTGCTTTGTGCTTTGATAGGCAGTGCGCACGATGCTGCACGTAGAAGAAAGACCGATACTAATCCATTGGATAGCTTCAACTTATTCATGGCTTCGATGAACTTTGAGGGCTTATCTGAACGTCAACAAACGCACATTGATTTCATCTTAGCGAAGTTTCAAGCCTTCGATGGGGCAATCAATGATGCAGAAAGATCCTTGCTGGAAATTTTGAACTTGCCCGCAGAGAAGCTACATCCCTTCACGCTAACGAGTTCGCATTATATGGCTGCATATTGTAGCTACTATACTAATCAACTTGAACGATCTGCTTATCATGCAAGAAAGTCTGCTGAAGGTTTTCTGGCAATGGGTGATGATCGTCGAGCACTCGAAGGCTTCGATGGTACAAGTACGACGTTTTTCAAATTAGGTCAGATAGATAGTGCACTTTACTACGCACGAAAAGGACTTAAGCTCATTAAAAATGTTAAAGAGCGATATGTAACTAACCTTTATCTGAATTATGCTGAAGCATTGATGGGAAACAATCAGGTGGATTCAGCCTTCTACTATGCATACACGGCCAACGAGATTATCGAAAGAAAAGGACGCGCGGCTGGAGTAGCACGAGCGCAGCTTTGTTTGGCGAATATCACCTCTCTGTCTGGAGATAAAAGTCAATCACTCTCATATTACAAGCGTGCAATTAAGTATTTCGGCATCGCTAAAGAGCAGTACCACCGAGTTGATGCTCTAGATTCTTTGGCAAAAATACATGCCTCGTTAGGTCAATATCGCTCTGCATACCTCGTCTCAAAAGAAGGCTTTGCAATTCGTGATTCATTGCGAGAAGATCGTTTGCAAAAAGACGCCGACAAGATCGTTGCTGAATACCAAAGAGATGCCTTTAAGAAAGAACTTGCGGCTTCTGAAGGTGATCGTGCGCTTGCGCAAGCGGTACTTAAGCGCAGGCAGTCGGAAAGAGTGTCCATGTTCGGCATTGTTGTCTCCTTGCTCATGTTTATCTTCTTCATCTACTATCGTGCAGTAACGAGAAAACGTCTAACAAGAGACCTACAAGCGCAGGTGGACGAACGAACCGCTGTATTGCGAGAGAACAGTAAGCGACTGGAGGTTCAGGCTCAGCGATTGAAAGAGTCGAATGCAGAACTAGAGCGTTTTGCATACATCGCTAGTCATGATTTAAAAACACCACTACGCAACGTAACGAGCTTCCTTGGTTTGATCGAACGCCGATTGCCTGAAGAACCTCGAGCTCTTGTGCAAGAGTACCTTGATATCGCACTCGCTAATGCCCGTCAGATGCACGACTTGGTTACCGATGTGCTCGAATTTTCACGACTTAATGCGGATGTAGAAGATATCTCGGAAGATTTGCAGGTTTCCGCAACAATCGATGCTATTCGCGATACGATGCTCAGCGAGCTGAATGAGCGAAATGCAGTGATAACTACCGAAGGAGACGCTAATCTGGTTTTGCCGAAAGGTTCATTAGAGCAAATCCTTGGAAATTTGATAGGTAACGGCTTGAAGTACAATGATTCAAAAAATCCTCAAGTACAAGTCCTTGTTACAAAAATGGATGAACGCGTTCGAATCACGGTGAAGGATAACGGAATCGGAATTGCTAAGGAGTACCACGAGCGCATTTTTGAAGTCTTCCGTCGCCTGCACACTACAGACAAGTACTCAGGTACAGGCGTTGGCCTCGCAGCTTGTAGGAAGGTTGTCCTTCGACTGGGAGGAACCATTTCTCTGGAGTCGAAGGTTGGAGAGGGTTCTATATTTCAGGTAGATCTTCCGCAAGATGTTCGTAACGTTTCATCTTCTCATGGAACGCTTGTCACAACAGTTGCTTCTGAAGAATAGGAGCACTTTAGCGATTATTGAGGGCTTACTCTGTTAGTAACGTATGGATTTGGGATAGAGCCGATTGGCGTGTATTTCTGATTTGCATCGGAATAACATTTTGTACATGGTTGTATCTTCCTGCATTCATTATTATTCTACTTGTAAACTTGTTAAGTAACTGCCAAGCGAAGTTGTAGTTACGATTCCTCGATTACCTTTCGGATTCTTAGCGACTATCCAAATCAGTTTTAAAAATAATTGGTTTGAGCATTCTCCATGAATCAAGCATTTACTTCTTCCGCGTTTGATTGGGTGGGTCGCAGCGGCGATACTCATAACGGCTTTATTGGAGATAATGTCTCTAATTGGCATCCGAAGAGCGCGCTGTTATCAAAATCCACTTTTCAAAATTTCCTGCTCACTGGCATAGCTAGTAGCGCAAGTGATTCTTTCCCTGAGGAATTGCACCTGCTGCGTCATTTTCTAAATCCACTGGCCTGGCCATTAGACGACAAACAAACGCTTTTTGATGCTGGAGACCTTGTTCAGTGCATGAATTCGGACATGCGGCACACGATCGTTGCAGAAACGATCGAGCAAGCCATTCATTCAGATGTCCGCCCAATGCTGTTTCAGATTGACTCTCAGGCCAACTTTGGCTTATTTGCGGGCGCTTGCTTGTCTTCTTTGAGGGCTGAGGATAGGGCTTTACCTGCATACGTTCGTCTCAGTCCGACACTACTTACATATCCAGAGAAAGAAGGTATTCCTTCGGTAGCTAATGCGATGTACAAACTAGCTCAGCGCTGTCACGGCTCTTTCCAGAGTCTTCAGTTGGGCGTGCAAGAGGCAATCAATCCGAAGAGTGCGTGGATAGAAGCTTCGGCATTAGGGGTTAACGCCCTGACCCTAGCTGCATCTGAAGCTGACCTGTTGCTCCTATACCTAGAAAATTTTTGCAAGGAAATCGAGAGCGTTGTGCTCAGTGTAGATCTAGATGTGCTAAGCGAGCCGTATGCCCCTGGCAAACATCGTTCAACTTCTTTCGGACTCAGTCTCGAAGTACTACTTCCAGCCCTGCGTTGGATTGCTGGCGAAGGCAAATTGCTGGGCATTGAATTTACTGGATTAGGCATTGAATCGCAGCATAAGCACCGCAGACCGCGACTTGCAGCAAGTTTGACTCAGGATTTGCTTTCACATTGGTTCTAAAGGAAAGTGTCTGGAAAACCTACTCAGCAGGCGTAGTAGACCAGCCCAGAAATACAGAGCGCGAGAATAATATAGATCCAAATCGGTTCTGGTTCGCCTTCTTCTTCGATAGCTGCTAAAGCTTCAAGTTCGTCATGCACGATCTCGAAGTTTTCAATAAATGCCTCTTTGTCTGGGATCGAATCAATTTCGTTGTGGATGTATTTGTTCCGCTGCGAGGCCCATGCTTGATAAGCTTGCCAAACGTCATCTTCAAAGTGATCTTTGAGTCTAAACATCCGTTCACCAAGCATAAGGGGTTTGCCTTCAGTATTGGTCCGCTCAGGTACAAGTTCGCGAGCAGCTTGTTCTAGTTGACGCCCAGTCTGGACGACTACCACATCTAGTTCGGCCTTGCGCAGTTTTTTTGACACGGCGGAAAGGTAAGACGGCCTTTAGTGGAATTTTGAATTGAGCAATTTTGAATTGGATAATTTCGATGTCCTGCCTGTCCTGCTGAACCACCGGTTCGCAGGAAGCCCCAAGCGCAGCGAGCATCCCAAGTTGCATCCCTACTAGCATCCGACATCCGATCCCGTGCGAAGCACGAGGACCCACGCTTTGCGGGGCATCCGGCATCCGACACCCTCACCCCATACACCGTGCTCTCCGTATCGCGCTTTCGCCAAAACGGGCCCTGATATCGTCCATGGCCCCCATCAGGTTGATGTCACGTTCGGTATCCTCAAACAGATCGACCTGATAGTGCCCACGCACCAGCCCTGAAAACCGAACACCGACTAGTCGTACCATCTGTCTTCGTTCATGGAGTCGATCAAATAACTCATTGGCGTGCCGTATGAAATGTTTGTCATTGGCTGTATAAGCAATGCGCCGCTGCTTGGTAAACGTCTGAAAGTCAGTATAGCGAATCTTGATAGTGATACAGCTCGCCAACTGTCCGCTCTGGCGTAAGTCAAACCCCAGCCGAGTCACCATGTCGGTCAGCACATCTCGTAAATAATGAATGTCTGTCGTATCCTGTTGGAAGGTGCGCTCCTTGCTTAGTGACTTGCGCTCGGAGTGGGGGACCACTGGGCTATCGTCAATGGCATTGGCCTTGCGCGCCATTGCGCGACCGTGTTTGCCAAACTCTCGCTCTAGCAGTGTGACTGGAATTTCACGGAGCAACTTTACCGTGCGTACGCCCATGAACGAGAGCTTATGGTAGGTCTTTTTGCCTAGGCCAGGGAGTTTGGCCGCAGATAGCGGAGAGAGGAAATCCCGCTCCAAGCCATTGCGAATCATGAGCGTCCCATTGGGTTTAGCTTCACTCGTACCCACTTTACTGACGAGCTTATTGACACTTAGTCCAAAGGAAATCGGTAGACCCGTTTCTTTCATCACGCGCTCGCGAAGTTCGACCGACCATTTCCAGCAGCCAACGTACTTGTCCATCCCCGTGAGGTCGCAGTAGAATTCATCGATCGAACTCTTCTCGTACAGTGGCGCATCGACAGCAATCACATCGGTGACCAAACGAGAATAATTGGAATAACTCTCCATGTCCCCCCGTATCACAAGTGCCTCTGGGCAGAGCTTTAAGGCCATGCGCATGGGCATCGCTGAGCGAACGCCAAAGGCACGGGCCTCATAAGAGCAACTTGCAACAACGCCTCTACCCGAACGACCACCAACAATGAGCGGGCGGCCATTAAGGCTTGAATCTTTGAGCCGTTCGACTGAAATGAAAAACGAGTCGAGATCAAGGTGTAAGATGGCCCGTTCAAACGGTGACGCATTGATGTGTAACGCACCACCCGTCAAAGGCGCTTTCTCTTCACGCATAGGGGCGGCTGGTAGCTGGTGAGGCCACCCAGTCGTGAGTCGGCTGTAATCGTGTCGGGTAAAATCATCCACTAGCGCAAATAAAACACGTTTTGTGCCATAATCAAGCAAATCGCTTAATTAAAACACAAATAGTTTTAAATAAACAGTGTGGAAAAAGTCAAGGAAAGGCTAATTTATTGGGCTGCTTCTTTCTTTGGAAGTGAGCGCAGATCAAAATCCTCATAAACACCTGCAAGCGCTTCAGCATCAACACCCTTACCTTTTAAAGTGACAATGAATCGCTTGTTGACAAGAACACTCAATTCGCTAGTAACACGACCGTTACGGTTTGAGTACTTCTCATAAGCTGGATTGCCGTCGATTTCAAGCGTGCGCTCAGACCCTTGTTCTGTTTCCTTGTCCACGTTCAAATTTGCGAATCCAGCCATACTCATGAGCAGCATTCCTGCTCCACCGCTGTCGATGAAGGTGGCGTCGACACGTTGCTCACCTTCCCCATATCTTGCTTCAGCTTTGGAGAAGGTAAAGCCCATCGCTCCTGTAGTTTCACCAATATGCTTGTTCCGAGACAAGCCTGCGGCAGATTCGGGCATGAGCTTTTTCAACTCACGAAAATTGATGACTTCGACATCATCCATGCCGTTGAGGTCAAGGTTTTCGAGCTTATCCGATGCCTCTTGCATGACATCCTTCAAATTCTCGACGTTTACCTCTGTTCCAGAGGCTTCGCTGACAGCTTCGGAGAGTCTTCGGTTAAGTTTTTCTTCAATCGTTTCGCTACCACAAGCAGCAAATACACTGGCAACAAGCACCAGGACAGGGAGTATCAGTCTCATCTTGAGATCGGTTAGTGTATTCCGAAGATAATAAAGCTGGAGTGCTTGGTTAGGCCTGTTTTGCCGAAAGGCGATATGACTTTACACATACAGTTAATGAGGATGAACGTTGGGGCCTGCCAGCTTTCGCTAAAACCTGCCTTTCGGAGCAAAGTGACAAATGAGATGGTTCAGATGTGTTAGATTAGACCTAAATATCATATCTAATGCAAAAGACACTACTACTTCTACTTTCTATCTGGTCTATGACGTTTGCCATTTCCGCGCAGACGAATAAAGCAGAGTACGGAGCCGTTCAATCAAGAATTGTTGGCGCTGCCATAACTAATACAGGAACTGTTTATTCATTTTCGGGCGGGATTGACGATGGAGGAGATGGTTACTATTATCCAGATACATTGTCGCTAGAAGGGGCGAATAATTTAGTTGCACAGGTGGGTGGGCCGCTAGAAGCGCAGACAACTTTAGATAGTTGGTGGAGTGTAACTGATGGTAAGTATTATCAATTAGAAATTGCATCGTTTAGCTGTGATGCTGGGGCTGAGGGGCTAGAAATAGTCACTTTTCCTAAAGATAATCCAAGCCAAATTTCAAAAATTGATATAACTGATATCGGGATTAATTTTAGAGAACCATTATCATTGTCTGTGTTAGGAGATAGGTTTTTAATTATTGAGAATAGTAGAATAATTACGGCGCGCTTTGATTCACTTTTGGATACTACGATTATTAATTTAGCTAATCCACTTGACGATCACTTCCCAAGTCGAATCTCAACAGCAAATAATAAAATTCATGTCATTGATGGGGTTAAACTAATTTCTATTAATTCAAATGCGACTATATCAGAAGTCAATTTTCCAGAGCAAATTCTTGGACTTGGAACGCATGGGTTTACTAACCCTGATGTTTTCGCCGTCACCTCCCGAGGAGCTTATAGACTCATTGACGGAGTAGTATTGGACACTGCATTCTTCGCAGAAAATTACAGTTTTGAATCTCTAGTGATGAATCCACATGGGCGGAATTTTCTGTGTACGTATCAAGAAAATGGTGGGCCGTTGAGATATGGACTAGGTAGTGCCGCTGGATCGATCACGAGTTTTACATCAGTTGATCCTGTAAATCCAGGTAGGTTTACAGAGTTTATATCAGCAAGTACATCCGCAGGAGGAAATGCAAGAAGCGTAGCAGTACTGCATTATGAGAATAACAATACAAGTATTTTAATGAGTACACAAAATTCAGTTGAATTTGTGGATCAGGAAGATATTGACGTAGAAATAACTAAAGCCGAATTGTCATTTGTGCCCGATGATCCACCACCGGGGGGATTGTATTTTGTGGAACCATTTATTAAGAATAACTCTACCGATACCATTCAAACACTTCAAGTTCATGGAGAATATTTCACAGGGCCTTGTCCGATTAGAAATGTTGAAACTTATACTGGCTTACAAATATTGCCAGGTGAGGAAATAAAGCTAGCTCGCTTTAATCTATCTTCTCCAGCATTGAAATTTGTAAATGGACAAATTACAGGTAGAGTCTATCTGACATCGGCCAACAACTTTCCTCTCTTACAAGGAACGCAACAAAGTGTTGATTTGACCCCAATCTTCAGCTCCACCAAAGAAGCAAAAACCAGAACGACCAACGTCTATCCAAATCCCGCCAAGACGAACGTAGAAGTAAAGCTTGAAGCTGGCGAACGGATACAAGAGGTTCGGGCGATGGATTTTCGAGGCAAGAACCAGGGAAGCATACCTTTTAGTGGATCGAACCTAGACGTCTCTACGCTTGTCACGGGGAATTACCTCTTGGAATTGCGCCTTTTTGGTGAACAGGTTCTCTATGTCAACCTTATGAAAGAGTAGTAGTGCATAATGCGTAAGTGGAGTGTTATTAATCTCAAGTTGGTCTTTCTGAATTCGGCTACATGAATTCCTAGGGCTGGATAGGGGTAATTTCAATAGCCTAATTGCGGGAAGTAAGAGAACGGACTAGATTTATGCAAAATCAGTCTATGCGTTTTCTATTGGTAACCTGTGCGTTAGTTTACCTTTATTCCGGTATTCTTGCTCAGTCTAGTGGTGTTGAGTATGCCGTCAGCAGACAGCCAATAGCCGCAATCGTGTTGCCAGATAACGAAGCTCCCATCTTATATCAAGGAGGTTTTGGTGCGGCAGACAACGGGTTTCTCGAACCTGTACAATTAGATCTCAATCAAGCGGTCCCTACCTTAACACCATTAGCACAAAGTGGATTAGCAGCATCTTCTACTCTTGCTTCTTGGTACGATGCAAACGCTAGAAAGCAATACGTCCTCGAATCGGATTATCAATGTGATGTAGTCGAAGTTTCATCAGTATTGCACGTGTACGATCCCAATAATCGAAGCCAAGTGCAGACGATACCAATGCCAGATCTATTCTTGAGCGATAATCCTGAAACAGGGATTGTAGTCAATGGAGATCTGTATTTGATTCTCCGTGACGATTATGTATTGGTAGGTAAACTCTCCGCTCCTAATAATGTCACTCGGCATGATTTGTCGATTGAACTTCCCCGAGCAGGAATGCAACGTTTTGCAACACGCTCCGATGGTCGAATCCACATCGCAGATCGTAACGCCGTATACACGTTCACGTCGAGAGATGTGCCGGCTCTACAAACCTTTCAGCAGGATATTTTGGGTCTTAGCGTTAATGAAGATGACGAACTCATCGTTTACGCAACTTCATTTGTCTACGTCGTAGATCCTGCAGGCCTCACCACTACAGTGTCGCACAACTCCGACGGTAATTCGTTCACTTCATTTGCCTCGGCGCCTCAGCATGAGTCTTTTGTGTGTACGTACTATTCACCCAGTGGCGATGAGTATATCGCTACAGGAAAATTTGAAAATGGTACGCTTTCTCTCGAGCAAACTGGTGAAATTGATCCATCGAATCGCGCCTATTGTATGAAATTCTCGGCGCAAGGTGATCAACAATTGGCCGTAGTTGGCTACAATGATCACAACACAAAGCTTGTCGTGTATGCAGAAGATGGCGACATCGAGATAGGTAGTAGTATTTCAGTTACCCTTACGATGGCCGAAGTCCGAGCAAACGTAAATATTGTTCCATCTGGTGATACCAGCGTTGCGCGAATCACCTATACTCCAGTGGTTACGAATATTTCCGATGTTGTTATCGAACGACTAGATTTTGATGCGAGCAAATTAGATCCTTGGTTTTGTAGATCTTCTTCTGGCTTATTTTACGAGAACCTCGGGCTACAACCTGGTGAGACAAGACAATTGGCTCCGATTACGATTTTTGGTTTTGATTACCTCCCTGCCCCTAGTGCGGAAGTCACGCTGCAATTGAATGCAGCCAACAACTTTCCAATTGCCTTGGGAGTTCAACGCACACATACTGAATATCCATTGTTAGTGGGGACTTCTTCTGCTTTCGCCAAAACGGTAAGCGTTTGGCCGAATCCCGCTTCTGATTATTTACAAGTTGACGTTTCTGATTTAGGAACCGTGAAGACGGCTATTGTCAGCGATGTCCTTGGGAAACGCCAGGAAATAGCGATCCTCAACGGTCAGCTTGATATTGCAAAATTACCTAACGGACATTACACACTGATCCTGATTGACGTTCAAGGTACTGCTGGTCGTAGTGTATTTCTGAAAGGATAGGGGTGGACTGCTTACGTCCCGCAGTCCTGCGTGAAGGGTGCGCTTTGGAGTGTAGCTCCCGTCGCGCAGTATTATGGGATGGGCAATCCAAAAAACGACAGGAATTCGACCGCCTTGGAAGGCACAGGGAGTCTCACGTCCCTAATCCTAAGGTCTCACGTCCCTATTCCGTAGCTTACAGCCCTTATCCATTAAGCTGTACCTATTCCTATGCCCGATACCCCAGCACAAGAATCCATTCAAAGCTTCATCGCCAAGTGGCAAGCTTCAGCAGCAGCTGAGACGGCCAACAGCCAGATGTTTCTCTCTGAACTCTGCGACTTACTCGATGTAGAGCGACCGCGACCTCAAGGTGACGAAGAAGACGACTACGTATTCGAGCGCAGGGTAACCAATGTCACTACCGGCACTATCAACTTCATCGACCTCTATCGGCGAGGGAGTTTCGTTTGGGAAAACAAGCAAGGCAGTGATTCAGCTTCCGCTAAAACCACACTTTCGGGTGAGCGTATAAAACTCAAATCTGGTACAGCTCGTCGAGGTACTCCCGCCTGGAGCCAAGCCATGACGCGGGCCAAAAACCAAGCGCGTCGCTATGCACGCAGCCTGCCCGATGGCCACGGTTGGCCGCCGTTTCTGGTGGTATGCGATGTGGGGCATTGCATCGATCTCTACGCTGATTTT
>CALDTK010000041.1 GCA_937924035.1 uncultured Saprospiraceae bacterium
CCTAACTCCGCTTCGAGTTGGCCACTTACGGTAAGGTTAGTTGCCTTCCCAAAGAAATCTTGCTTGAAGTCTACTTCTCCATCATCCGTTTTAGGAACGTCATTCAGCGGAAGCGTAGTAACCTGAAACATTTCACCTGCACCCTCTGCATCACTTCCCGTGACGATTGGTGAGTGCATGTAAAAGAAGCCTCGCTCATCGAAGAAACGATGAATAGCCATCGCTACTCCATGTCGAATTCGAAGTACAGCTCCGAAGGTGTTGGTGCGCGGACGAAGGTGCGCGATCTCTCGCATAAACTCCATCGAGTGCTTCTTCGGTTGAAGCGGGTATACTTCTGGATTTGAATCTCCGACAACTTCAACTTCCGTTGCTTTGAGCTCAATCGTCTGACCGCGTCCTTGACTCTCTATCAGCTCACCTGTAGCGGTAACCGCTGCTCCGGTGGTAATACGCTTCAAAAGCTCTTCTGAAAGATTGTCACGATCCACAACCACCTGAAGACTCTTCTGACAGGAGCCGTCACTCAAGGCGATAAACTGATTGTTTCGGAAGGTTCTTACCCAGCCGGCCACACTAACAGTGGTACCAGTAGGTTGGTCTGCAATAAGTTGTGCAATAGAGCTGTGGGTAGACATAGCATTTACATTTTTTAGCTTTCGCCAAAACTGTAGTTTTAGCATAGGCAGGCCGCGAAAATAGGCGCTTCAACGACGTGAAGTAAGACTATTACAAATCTTACAAGTCTCGACAACAAAATTGCCGTTACTAGACGTTAGGCTAGAGTGAAACTTATCCGACGTTTCCTGATCTTTCTAGGAATCTGCTATCTCTTGATAGCCAGTGTAGTTTACCTATTCCAAGAGCAACTCATCTTTCATCCTCGGACGATTGCAGCTGATTATCGATTCGACTGGGGAGAAGAGGTTTTCGTACCTGTCGAAGGTGCAATGTTAAGCACTGTCTGGGTTCGCAAAGCCAATAGCAAGGGCGTTGTGATTTACTTTCATGGCAACGTCGGAGACAATAACCGCGGACTTTATCAAATGCGCAATGTGCTTGAAAAGCCATTCGATGCGGTATTTGTAGACTATCGAGGTTTTGGTAAAAGCACAGGAGAAGTAGAATCAGACGAGCAGTTGCTTGCTGATGTGCAAGCCGTATATGATCGAGTGATGGAAGACTACCCAGAGCATAAAATTCACTTGCTTGGATATTCTTTAGGGACAGGAATGGCTTCTTATTTAGCTGCTGAAAACAGGCCTGCGCTACTCACCTTGGTGGCACCCTACACTAACCTTGAGGACATGAAAAACCAAGCCTTTTGGTGGCTACCAGACTTCCTGCTCAAGTACCAGCTTGACACCGAGCGCCGGATTGCTAAAATCAAGTGTCCAGTCAATATTTTTCACGGCACAGCCGATGAACTCATTCCTTTCACCATGGCTGGGCGTTTAAAGCAGCTTTCGCCAAAACAGGTCCGCATTTTCCCAATGGAGGGCGTAAGTCATCGAGGGGCGATTTTACAAATGCCCACAGATTGGCTGAAGTAATCATTTTCTATTTCCAAGCGTTCGATATGAGTTTTGGCGTAAGCTGATAAGTGCCTTCCAGAAGTTCGCTTGAGCAACAAAACCCAATGAAAACCAACAAGGCTGTTAACAAATAGAATTAGTCGATTTTTTAAAGTAGTAGAATCTACGTAGCTTCATTGCGCTACAAATCGCACTATTTATGCAGCAAGCTACCCCCACAGCGATATTTTATTTTTCTCTTATTTTAGTATTTCTGACTTACGCTCAGGAAGTGACTGGGCAATCAACCTTCCCTGCTTGCGGAGCGGATGTAGTCCAAAAGATTGCTGATCCAACTGGAGGTTATTCAAAAGTGATGAACCTGAAAATCCAGGATCAACTAGAGAAGAATGCTACGAGTGTTGCTGCACGATCGGCAAGTGTTGATCGTGTTGTACCCATTGTTGTGCACAGTATCAATCCTACAGGGGCAAGTCTGGGCATTGACGATAGCCGTGTTGACCAAGCCATTGCTAACTTGAATGCGGCCTTTTCAAATCAGGCGCCATACGACCCAACCCGAGGGGTAAATACCAATATTCAGTTTTGCAAAGCTCAGCGAACGCCAAGTGGCTTGCCATCGACAGGATTAGAAGAAGTGAGCTCTGCACTTAGCGATCTGACCATCGAGAATGATGATGTTCCGATGAAGCAGTTGAGTAGGTACGAACCAAGAGACTACGTCAACATTTACGTAGTGAACAGTATCACCAGCTTGAGTTCTGGGCCAGGTGTTGCTGGTTATGCTTTCTTTCCTACTTCACATGGCAATGTAGAGGATGGAATCGTTTTAGAAGCCAGTTATTTTGGCAATACCGCTGAAAACGATGCCGTACTCGTTCATGAAATGGGGCACTATTTGGGACTCTACCATACGTTTCAAGGAGGTTGCGCGAATGCAGATTGCACAACCGATGGTGACCGAGTCTGCGATACTCCACCAGATAATTCTACCGCTCGAATTGCATGTACAGATGTTGCAAATACCTGCAACACAGATACGCAATCTGGAAGCACTACAGATCTACCAGACGACACCCACAACTACATGGACTACACCACCCTTGCTTGTATGGTGCAGTTTACAGCAGGCCAATCCGACCGAATGAATGCTGTTTTGGATGGTGTTAGAGCTAGTCTTTTATTGAGTAGGGGCTGTGTCTCACCTTGCACAACTCCATTGGTTGGAAGCATAACTTTGAGTCCTCCCCCTTATGTCCGCGGCTCTACGTTGACAGCCACAGCTACAATTCCTGGAGCCGTGAGCTATGATTGGACACTCAATCAAGTTTCTGTAGGAGCAACTCCTTCTATTTCGTTCCCGCTTAATGCCACAGGATTACAACGGTTACGCCTGGAAGCTGTCGACCAGACTGGACTGTGTGCTTTAGTTATTGATACTACTTTATTCGTGCGCTGCGAGCTTGATGCATCATTTGATATTTCGCCCGATACTATCGGTTCGGGAGATACGATCACATTGACAGCTGCTTCGACAACTGCTACCATGTTTGCATATGAAGTGAACGGGCTCTCCTTGGGAAGTAATCCAGTGACCACCTACACCCTTCCTTCTAGTGATGGAACGTATCAATTCTGCCTCACGGTGGCTAACATGTTTTGCTCTATTGACAGCTGTATCACGATTACTATCGATGACAGCGGTTCTGGTTGTGTTGGTTGTACTGAGATCTGCGATAATGGAATCGACGATGATGGTGATGGTTATGTAGATTGCTATGATGTGGACTGCCAGTGTTTTGATGGAGAGGATTGCATCATTGATACGATACCTCCACTATCATTTGCTGCTCGAATGGGATGGAATTCCAAAGCCCCGCAAGGAATTTCCGCAACTACAACCCCGATCATCGCAAACCTTGATCCTCAGAATGGACGTGTCAGCGAAATCGTTGTTCACCAAGACAATGGGAATGGTGTATACATATTTCAAGGAGATGGAAGCGATGGTTTGAACCCAGATTTCATTTCAACTTCACCTCTCTCGACCTACTCTAGCGGATCTCCTGGTGCAGCTGATTTGGATGGAGATGGAATCATAGAATTAATTCTTCCAAGTAGGAGCGCTGTTGAAATATATTCAAACTATCAGCAGGGAGCAAGTCCGCCTATGCAATTTCAATCAGCTACTGTTACTCGACTTGGATCTGCAGCCTGTTTTGCAGATTTCGATGGTGATGGATTTTCAGAAATTTACGGAGCACAGAGGTTGTTACACTCTCCTACAAGATCTGTACGAGACTATCAGGTGCTAGTCCCCAACACAAGAAATATTCGCCCAGGGCAAAATGCGATCGCTGCTGACATTTTGCGACCTATAGACTGTGGTGGTGATCCCGATTGTAATGGCTTAGAATATATTAGTGGTAGTAAGATTTACTCCGTTGATCTAAGTACCACGGATGGTGATGGGATAGAGATGAAAGTTCAACGGGACATAGAATCTCAGCTTCCACAGAATAATATCATTAAGTATACATCAGTAGCTGATGTCGACTTAGATGGGGTTTTAGACATCATTGCTACGTACGATGGGTCAAGTAACATCGGTGTGCTGGTACATGATCGAAACGGTATTAAATGGTCTTATGATGGTTTGCCTACCGTTGGTTTCTCAAACGCTGGATCTGCGAGCGTTACAGAAGTAATTGATGATACGCAACAAGGATTTGCCCAGAACTACCCTGAGTTCATTGTAGTCTCTGGTCATCGAGTTACGGCTTTCAATTTAAATCAAGCCAGCCGCAATACGACCAGTCCTTTCTGGTGGCAACAAGTCGTGGTAGACAGGTCTGGAATCACCGGTGTTACTTCCTTTGATTTTAATGGCGATGGGCTTGAAGAAATCGTTTATCATGATGAAGAATCTCTGCGAATCGTATATGGAGGAATGGCTCCTTATCCCGCGGATGTGGATACAGAACGAAACTATGTTGTCTTTAATGTTGGTAGCCTAACTGCTGATGAAATACCACTGATTGCCGATATAGATGGAGATAATGAAGCTGAAATAATTACGCTTGGTGGTATCAATGATCGCTTGACAAGCAATAATGCTTCAATTGTAACTATCGAGTCAGATCCTACTCGAGGAAGCCCATGGACCAATACAAGAAACCTCTGGAATCAGCGAGAATATTCTCACGTTAATATTAACGACGATCTTTCTGTTCCGCAATCACAGCAGCTTCCGCAGCTGGAGTTTCCAGCACCGGGATCTGGTCGCAGGCCTTTTAATCGGTATCTCGTTCAACAACCGATTTTCGACGAAAACTTTGAGCCCTATATTCCAGTAGCAGATGTTGTTGTAGACTTCTCAGATGTCTCCTGTTCTGCGGTAGGATACGAGGTCAGGTTTGAAGTATGTAATTCTGGGAGTAGAGGACTTTCCTATGGCACGCCAATACAAGTCTATGGTGACAATCCTACATTGGTGAGCGCTGCTTCGGTGTTCACTGACACACTTCCAAGAAATATTGAAATTGATGGGTGTGATACGTTAACCTTACTTCTTCCTCTTTCTATTCAAGGAGAAGTGTTTGTCATGGTGAATGACAATGGTTCCATTCCAGGACCTTTTTCACTGGATGATGACTTCCCTTCAACAGGAGTTGCCGAATGCGACTATACCAACAATATTTTCCCCTTAATTCTTCCCGCACGCGGAAGCACCTCACTTGATCTAGGACCAGATATTGCAGCTTGTGCAACTCAACCTCAAATCCTTTCAGTTGGCGGCTCCTGGTCTGAAATACGCTGGTCAGATGGAAGCACAGATAGCACTTTCACTGCTCCAGATCTCGGCACCTATTGGGTGGATGTATGGAACATTTGTGGTGAAAAGCTTACCGATACAATCAGGATAATAGAGTTAGTAACTGAGTCTCCAGATCTCGGTCCAGACATAAGAACATGTGATGGAGATACTGTACAAATCTCGGCCCTAGGATTCCAACAGTATAGCTGGCGTGAAGACAACGTAGAGGTGGGTTGTGATACTTGTTCTTCTATTACCGTAGTGATTGATCGAGAAAAAGAAATCACCTTAACGACAACGACTATAGATGGATGCATCGACAGTGATAGCCTCTCCGTGTTCGCCGAAGCCTTTCCAGAAATTAATGCGACAACTGTGATTGATAGCTGTTCTACTGGAACAGGGTCGATTACTGTCACTTCAGACTCACTGCTCAATATGTCACTTAATGGTAATCCCCTGCAATTGACGAATACATTATTAAGCACTGATCTTAGCCCAGGCATGTATTCAATATTCTATCAGAATCAATTTTGCGCACTAGTCGATTCCATTGAAGTTATCAGTACACCTGCCGCTACTTTAGAACTCCCACCAGATACACTCTTATGCTACTGGGACACCTTGAGCATACAAGCTCCAGCTGCTAGTCAGTATAGTTGGTCCTCAAGCCTAGGATCTGTCTGCAATGACTGCCAAGAGTTGAGTTTATTCTTGAATGGTGATACTCAGTTAAGCTTAACCATTGTGGATTCCAATAACTGTTCGGCTTCAGACACTCTAAATATTACACGATCATCGGAAGTAGGGCTAAGTACGATGCAACCCGTTTGCACACCCTATACTGGAGGAGTTGCTGTATTCACCGCTGACCCTGTAGTAGAGATAAGCTTTAATGGCGGCACCTTCCAAGGAAGTACCACGGTCAGCGATTTAGCTCCGAATACCTATGGATATACTTTCACTCAAGAGCACTGTATTATCACGGACAGTATTACACTCTTACCCTTGGATAGTATCGTGGTAGAAGAGTCGCAAGAAGTATGTGAATTTACCAGTACAGAGATCGCTGGCGTAGTCTACCAAGGCATTGGAATTGCGGAAGAGATCATTGAAAATCCAAACGGATGCGATACACTGCGCCGCACATATTTAGAGCCTGCATACGATACTTCATACACTGCACTAGACACCACAATTTGCAGTACCGATGTTTTGATTTACGGTAACATAACACTTGACGAGGCTGGCATTTATCAGCTTCAGAGTAATTCCGATAAGTACTGTCCTACATACGATAGTCTTACACTGTGGATGCAGGCACCACCACAAGTATCACCTATCCAAGACACAATACTCAATCTTGGTCAAGAGATACAATTAAGCGCTTTTGTCGATGGTAAAGCAATTCAATCAACTCGCTGGGAACCTCAGGACATGGTTTCCTGCCCTGAGTGTCTAACTACGATACTCTTTGCCACAAGGCGAGCAGACATCACACTTGAAGCTATAGATTCTCTTGGCTGCATTGGTCAGGAGCAATTTCAATTGCGTATCCGAAAGGACGTTATAGATGCTCCGAGTGCTTTCTCACCAAATGGCGATGGCACCAATGATTTCTTTACCGGGTATTTTGCTGGAGAGCGTGGAACCATTAAAAAAATGCTAATCTTCAATCGTTGGGGTGAGCAAATCTTTACTCAAGTCAACTTCCCTGGAAATCTTGATGGAGTCGGATGGGATGGAACACAAAATGGTGAAAAGCTAAATCCTGGCGTTTTCGTTTACCTCATCGAATACGAGGCTATTGGAGGGCGGACAGGAATTTTAAAAGGAGACGTTACGCTTACTCGATAAGTCTACGTACTACGTAGTTGTTTGGGAAAGCCAAGTTGGGCCGAGATTTAATCAGATGCCAAATTTATATGCAGGGAATTACTCTCCTAAAAACCTTCCTTTCCATTCTTTCTGAGGCATCCAACAGGCATCGTGTTTTCCGAAAGTTGCATATCGATTGCGAGCCACCCAATCGTAGATCCAGTCTCTAAAGCCTAGCGGAAAAACCTTCAGGAGGTTGAGTGCTTGATATGGCCAGCCGATCAACTTCATGATATGGAAGAAAGCCTCACTTTTGATGTAGGCCCCAGAATCGTCGACGGCAATAATAGAGTCCAAGCCTTCCACTTGAAGATTTATTTCAGACAAGAGAGTTTTGGCGAAAGCCGACTGAAGAGGTGCGAACTGAAAAACCCCACGATCATCTAGGCGCAAAATCGATTGCACTGCACCCGAACAAAGGGCACAATGGCCATCATACAGTATGGTCGGTCGTTTTTTCACTATGCTCAATTAACAACCAAACTGCTCCTAGGTTTTAGCGAAAGCGAGCATCGATAGATAGTTTAAAATGACGAACTAGCTTCACCTTTTTAAAATTCTTAGCTCTAGGGTTTAGAATAACATTCTGCTCGGAAGGGATCAAAACGGAAGGCACCATAAAACCAATCAAATCCTCATTTCTTAGCAAGGACTCCCCAATTTCTTGAGACTTGAATTCTTGTTCAGGAACCTCATCAATTGAAACTAACATCTCTGGATCGATCTCAATTTCCATGACAGTATAGGATGCTGGCAACAGCGATCGATCTTGAACATGCACCAGGACCTCTAGCAAAGCCAAGGATATTGTTTTTGATGTGTATAGGGCAGCGATTCCTCTAGGATTCCAACGACCACCTGTTCGACTGGACCCTTCGCCCGTGAGATCCTCAGCGTACTTCGCACGTGTGATACGGAAAAGTTTCATGCGTAAACACCATAATCTATACGTCCCAAAACATCCAAAACCAGCTTTCTACCAGAAGCAAGTGTAAGAAGGTCCTCAGGTTTTTGATCTCGCAGTGTCCTATTGGGAAGCTCCAACCACCGCTTTAACTTGCCTTCATCTTCAAAAACTTCAAGGCCATAATTGATGACTTGTAGTACCTCTATTAAAGCACCTGTCTCAGCAGAGGATAGTCCTTTTTTTTGCTCGATTCGACGTTGGTAAGTACGCAAACTAATCGCTAGGATACTCGCTAATAAATCTGTAGAAAATCCATATCGTTTAGTGACAAGCTGCAAGTCTTTAAAATCCAGCCCCTTCTTCTCTAAGGCGAGTAGGTCAAAGACGCGGCTATCATCCGATACAGAAGACGCTGTGAGAGCAATAATATTCATGGCTTCGACAATTGTCGTAAATATAACGACTTTTGTCGAGCAATGGTTCGCCTACTGAAAAAGCAACCTCACCAAATCCTCGACCCGCTTTATCTGAATCACTTGAATTCCTGCATGGACAACATCAAGACCTTTGTTGTACTTGCTTACAAAAATACGGTCGAAACCATGCTTATCAGCTTCCTGAATTCGCTGATCTATCCTACTCACTGCACGAACTTCACCGCTTAGACCAACCTCGCCTGCAAAGGCATCACGCTTGGGAATGGCCACATCGTCGAAGCTGGAGATGAGTGCACCGACAATACTCAAATCAATCGCAGGGTCATCGACACGGATACCTCCGGCGATATTGAGAAAGACATCGTTCTGTGCGAAGGCAAACCCGCATCGTTTTTCTAATACGGCGAGCAACATGTTAAGCCTACGCGTATCAAAACCAGTAGCTGACCGCTGAGCTGTTGAATAAACGGCTGTACTCACTAATGCTTGCACCTCTATTAGCAATGGACGCATCCCTTCAAGCGTAGCCGCAACGGCTGAGCCCGAAAGTTCGTCTTCGTGCTGTGCGAGTAATAATTCACTCGGGTTTGTGATTGGATTCATTCCATCAGATCGCATCTCGTAAATGCCAAGCTCATCAGTACTGCCAAAGCGGTTTTTAAGCGTACGCAATACGCGATATGAGTAGTTGCGATCGCCTTCAAATTGTAGTACAACGTCGACGATATGTTCGAGCAACTTTGGACCTGCAATCGATCCTTCCTTGGTGATGTGTCCTATAATAAAGACTGGAATTCCCGAATCTTTTGCGATCCGCTGAAAGACATTGGTCGTCTCACGAACCTGTGATACCGATCCTGGTGCTGAATCTATCAGCGGACTTGACATCGTTTGGATTGAATCGATGACAATGATTGCTGGCTGCAGCTCTTTGACATGTTTTGCAATAGCTGCAGTGTCAGTTTCGGCGAGGAGGTAACATTTTTGATTCTCCCCTGGTACGCGATCTGCTCGAAGTTTGATTTGTTTCTCACTTTCCTCTCCACTTACATAAAGTATCGGTTTGTCGAGTTGCATAACGGTTTGCAACATGAGCGTACTCTTTCCACTACCTGGTTCGCCACCGATAAGAATCAGTGCCCCATCGACCAAACCTCCTCCTAGACAACGGTTTAGTTCAGGATCGGGCAAGAGTAGTCGAGGTTCACGTTCACTTGAAATATCCTGTACGCGAGTAGGTTTTGCCGCAAGGCGCTTACCACTGGCGCTCATTCGTTCTCCAGCTGGAACGCCAGCGACTTGCTGTGCTCGAGTTCCCGAACTGATCACCTCCTCAACCATGGTGTTCCATTCTGAACAGCCTGGACATTTACCCATCCATTTAGGAGAAGTTGTACCACAAGAGGAACACGCGAAAACAGTTTTCACTTTAGTTGCAGCGGCCATAAGTCATTCATAATTAGTGCATCGGCAAGGTAGATCTTTCGATGATTTTAACACTATTTGTTGAAATTAGAAGAACTTACAATTTGTCGACACTGACACTTGTGAAATATCTAAGAAAATTGCACTTTTACAACGAAAGCAACACCATACTCTGCGAAACAGGATATAAACATTGCTTTCATTTGGTTTTTTGGGGTTATACAGGGAGCTGTGCTACGGCACAAGCTCCCTGTTTTTTTTGAGATCAGACCATGCTTGTGGCTACCAAAGGATGCATAATGTCTCTGCATTCCATGCGTTACTGACCTAGTTTGGTAGACAGACTTTAACAAGTACCGCATTTGGGTTAGGTATATCTTGCTTACTAGTGAATCAATTCCAGTGGACATTTCTTGACAATAAGCAGCAGCGGCATACGCTAGGTATTGCGCATAGTGCCAAGAGCGGGCATTTGGTTGTCCATTGCGACCACCGTGTAGTCCTCATCGACTTTGGTGTTCTTGAAGAACGGACCTTTTCCTTTTTTGTAGAAGAAGAACTCTGTAAGCTGAAGGTTAAGGGCTCGAAAGAAGATGGATTCACGTACGATTTCAATATTGACACTGAAATTGACACGGAGACCAACCGAGTACGAAACAAGAAAAAACGAAGCGAACGCTTCAAGTCGGGAACACGTCTAGCAGTTTTGTTGGGTGGAGTCTTGGCCATCGTACTTGGAGTCGCTTGGTGGGGTCATTCTTCACGTATGGAACGCCTACCCTACAGTCTCAGGCTAGATGGCATCCAAGCCACTGCTCAATTCCTCAAAGACGGAAGACTTGAATTCATAGCGGGCAGTACCATCGTAAAAGGACAACCGATCGGCGATGATCTAAATCGAATCAATCAAGTATCCTTCAAGGCAGGTGACGAACTAGCCGTTCTTTTTGACGGCTTTGACGAAGACAACTTTATAATCGATTGGCCAAGTTCGTTGAATATACTGAAGAGCAACCCCAAGCCTGATAATGCAATTGGAGCCATCCTAGACGCAATGAGAAAAGAGCTTCCCCGAGCTGCTGGTGATTCAAGGTGCGCTTTTCTTACTGCTGAGAAAATTAGTGGACCCTGGTCTATGCTTGGACTTGTCGATGCCTTTTTGCTAGAAAACCCGGAAGAGTTAGAAAAATGGCAAAAACGGTTCAGAGAAAGTGCATATCAGAACCGTATTCAACAGCTGTGTCCAACTCCAAAGAAGGTACTTTCGCCGGAGATTTAGACTACATGCAAATTCGTCCTTCCACCATACGCCACCTAGAGGCACTACTCTTTAGTGCTGGCGAGCCCCTTGCTCCAGAAGATATCCTAGCCATTCTTAGCGAAAGTGTTGAGCCTGAGATGACGCTTGGTCAACTCGATGATGCCCTCGAAGCATTGCGCGAATACCTAGCTGATGAGGATCGCACCTTCCAACTGCAACTCACAGGTGGAGGATGGCAGCTACTCACCAAACCAGCATACTACCCTACACTGTCGAAGTACTTCAAGCAGCAAAGCGGTAAACGGCTTAGTAAAGCCGCACTCGAAACCTTGAGCATTGTAGCTTACAGACAGCCTGTTACCCGCGCTGATGTTGAAGCGGTGCGAGGTGTAGGCTCCGATTATGCGATTAATAAGCTACTAGAACGTGAGTTGATTACCATTCTTGGTCGTGATCAAGGTCCTGGTAGACCGCTACTTTACGCAACAAGTCCGCAGTTCATGGACTACTTCGGATTAGCAGACATTTCAGACCTACCAAAGCTTCGCGAATTGGTGCCACCCGACAATAGTATCGGTGAGGTTCCAGACATTACTGAGCCAACTGCTTCGCTTCAAGAAAAAATTGATGCGGCTCACGTTACGGTCAATGAAGATGCGGCAAACGAAGAAGAAGTAGTTGAAGTCATTACGGCTGCAACCTCTATTGCTGTAGTTGCTGATGTTTTTGGTTTTGAAGCACCCCCTATCGAAACTGAGACATCAGAACAAGATTCCATCGTTGCTGATGCACCGAAGCCAGATATCGATAAAATGTTGACGGAATCCTTCGCCACTTCGAAAACAGAAATTAGTGATGAGGTCGCTGAAGATGAACCTCTACTAAATAGCGAAGAGTAATCTCAAAGCGCATTTAAAAGCAAAAGTCAATCTGGAACGTTAGTTAGATACTTATGCAGCCACTCGTCAATCGTGTCGTCAATTCAAAGCTCATCACCCTTAAATTAGATGAGCTCGTTCCTGTTGTAGAAACTGTCGAATTCGACTTAGCCGACCACCTCTGGAAAGGGTTGGCGCTAAAGGAGAAGGACTTTCGTGCCGCAATCAAGGCGTATGATTGGGCTCACCTTTCGGGAAAACGTCTTTGCGTATTCTGCAGTGCAGATGCAATAATTCCCCAATGGGCTTATATGCTGGTTGGTAGCGCTGCCGCACCGTTTGCAACTCATGTTGCCATCGGTACACCAACAGAAGCTGATCAAGCCGCATTTGCCTTAGCTGCAGAAAAGCTAGATGTGACCCAATATGCTGATCAAATGGTGGTGCTTAAAGGGTGTACAGACGGGCGAACCGTTGGGCCAAAAGCATATGCTACTCTCGCTTTTCGCTTAAGTCCAGTGGTCAAATCTCTCATGTATGGAGAGCCTTGTAGCACCGTACCCATATACAAGCGTAAGTGAGATGAGGTGAAGGTTTGGTTAAACCTCTCAGATATTGAGCGAAATACGTACCGCAATTCATGGAGATACGTTATCCTCGCAGTTAGCAATCGTCTTCGAATCAGTGATCTTGAAGATGAGCATCGCCGAAGCTTAACATCTAGCCCTTAACGTTGCCAAGCAATTTGCTAAGCTGTTTTAGAACACTAAAGCGGCCTAAACCTTGCAACAGACCCCTTGAAACCTAGTCTTATGAAACGTGCTTCTCTTTTATACCTCACGGTACTTGCTTGTTTCCTTTCCATGTTACTCTTTGCAGCTGCAGGAAGTGTAGACTCAATCTCAACGGTATTTTCTACTGAACGTACTACCGAAGGGCTCTACGAAGGACCTTCTTTGGAAACGCCACAACGCGTGCGATCACCTCGATTGAAAGGTTCGTACAACTTTGCCGGAGAAGAGCTTCCGATGGAGGATATGGACATTCGAAAGCGCCTCGACCGAGAGCTTCTCACCAACACCTTTTATCATTCTAGTACACAACACATCCTAAAGCACAAATCCGCTTACTTTCCTATCATCGAACCTATTCTGCGAGAAGAAGGAGTACCTGAAGATTTGAAATACATCGCTGTCGCAGAAAGTGCTTTTCGCGATTTCAAAAGTCCCGCCGGTGCGAGTGGTGTTTGGCATTTCATGAAAGGCACAGCCAAACAGTATGGGCTTGAAGTAAACGGAGAGGTAGACGAGCGATATCACCTCGAGAAATCAACTCGAGCAGCTGCAAGGTTTTTGAAAGACCTCAAAGCCCAGATGGGAACTTGGACCTTAGCTGCAGCAGCTTATAACCGTGGAGCAGCTGGCGTAAAAAACAGGATTCAACAGCAACGGGCAGAAACTTATTACGACCTCAACCTCAATGCTGAGACTGCGAGATATCTATTCAGGATCGTAGCTCTCAAGGACATCATTGAGGATCCTGGGTATTATGGATTTTTCATCGAAGCAGAAGACATCTACCACCCCGATTACGATTACTCCACGGTTTTGGTCACAAAAAGCGTCACCAACTGGGGTGATTTTGCCCGTCAACACGGGACGACCTACCGCAAGCTTAAGGTGCTGAATCCTTGGTTAAGGGAAATAAACCTTACCGTAAGCAAGAACAAATACGAAATTCGGATTCCTCGTCGCTAAAAATTCAAGACTACCGAAGTGTTCGGAACGTATTGAGTTTTGCTGGATCAACCGTTGAAAGCACCTGATAAACGGCCTTTCGTTCCGTAGGCGGTGATGCTGAGAATACCTCGATCAACTCTTGAGACTTTGAAGCCGTAAAAATATTGATGAGCAGACTATTCGGAATATCTGAGTGGACATCGCGGAGCTTCTCAATACTCTGAGCCATTACGGTTCGCCCTGCAACAGGATCGCTCTCCATAAGATCTAAGCCTTTGCGGTGGTAGTCGTACGACATCTGTCTATAAGGACGTGCACGAGGATTCAATAACTCCTGAAGCAAGCGAAAACGAGTACGCTGCCCGCCTGAATTCGTCCAACCATTATCGTTGCTGGTCACTCCTGAAGGAAGGAGGTTAACGACATTCTCTGCCTCTCTGTAAAATGGCTCACCTGACATGGGTGCGAAGGAATCCTTGTCTACACCAATGATGATGTTCGCATAGAATGTGAGCAAAGAAGAAAGAGAGCTGGTGTATGAATTTTGCGCAAACTCAATAGGCTGAAACTGCTCATACTGAATCTTTGCAGGCTTGTCCAAATAGTTGATCAATGTAGTGGAGTAATCACTGCCATATACCGGTCGCGAAGCTTGAATAAGAAGCTCTGCAGTGAATTCACGTTCGTTGGTTTCAGACGAAATTGTAAACGTGAAGTTGCAGTCAATACGCTCTTCCTGCTCATAGACTTCGTCTGTAAACCTTGTATTGTTAAGGTAATCAGTGACGACGGTCTCAAATTCGTTGATCACCTTTCTATCAATGATGGTCAACTGAGGTGCGTTCACGGTTACCGTAGCACGAAGCTCTTGAGCTTGTACAGGTATGCTTGCGAGGAAAAGCAAACTGATTAGAAGTAAAAATTGATTGCGCATAGTGTGGATTCTAGCTTTCGCCAAAACTAGTAACGTATTAATCACCCATCAAGGTACGTGAGGCACGAAGCTAGGTAAAAGGGATTTGGGAAAAAAGATACAGGACCACTGCGTTGCTAGACCGTTTCACTACTAGACCGCTAGCGCTGCTAGAGGTCCCGCAGCAAACCTGCAATGATCCACGTGTATAGACCCTCTCATATCAAAGCGGGTCTTTGCACGGGACGAGACTGCTAATTGAGATGCAGACCCAACCTTGTCCTAAAATGAGTCGCAGGCGAGCCAAATCCTGTGCGTAGCACGTGGATCCACGCGCTGCGCGCGGGACATATCGACATTCAAAATTCCTAAATTATCAATTCAAAATTAGGCCCTAAGGGCCGCCAGCCTATCCAAACGTAAACCGCAACCCGTTCTTTAACGCGTACACCGTCTTGTCTAAACCTACCGGCGGCCTCGCGTCATAGACGATATTGAAGGTGGTAACAAGCCGCAGGTTTTGGCGTAAGCTGACCTCGACATTCCAATCAGAAGCAATGCGGATGTCTGCAAATTTGCCTACACGTGGTTGGAAATAGGTCGTGTTTGTGAACGAGATATACTTGGCCGACTGCGGCGTGAACGAACCCGCGATATAGCTCGATATGCGGATATCACGATTGATTGGAATCGAATCCACAACTTCTCGCTCGCGCTCGCGCATTACCAGAAATCCGAGCAGCACGTTTGCATTATCGTTGTCTATCACCTTCCCTCGTGGCCCAACACCGATCAACCAGCGCGAAGCAATACCATTGACCCTATTTTGCTGCAGCTGTGTAAAGCCTTCAAGGCTTAAAAAATCGGTCACGTAATGCGTGTATCGAAAGTGCCCAAAAGCGAAATTCACAAGGTCAGCCTCACTTGCTTTAATGAATCCTGTTTTGCCAACGAGCAGATAGGTGTTTGAATCCACTCGATTTTGCACGTGCGCATTACCTCCCACCGCAAATACAGATCGCTGGTTGCGCTGCAGGTCGACGTTGCCAGCAACCGATCCCGACCAACCTTGCTTCTTGCTATTAAGTCGCATGCGCTCCACATTGACCACTTGAGCATTCACAAAACTTACCCGTAGAATCATTAGTAGGAGGAGAAGAAAGAGAAAGCGCATTGTTTGAGAGACTAGTTGAGCAAATATGAGCGGAAGAACCTTAATTTTGTAACCGTATGAACCTTCATAACAAGATTAACACCGACGAACTTAGAGAACGTGTCAAAGCGAGCGACGTGCCGCGCACTACCCTCAGCTTCTACCGCTATGTGAAATTGGAAAATGTGAAGGCGTTCAGAGACGAGCTTTACAAGCAGTTCGATGCGCTTGGGGTACTCGGCCGCATCTATGTTGCAGAGGAAGGGATTAATGCGCAAGCAAGCGTTCCGACGGAAAATTTTGAAGCGTTTCGTGCTTACGTCAATAGTGTTGCCGAACTCAAAGACATTCGCCTCAACCTTGCTGTTGAAGACGATGACGCGAGCTTCTTTAAGCTTATTATCCGCATCCGGCCTAAGATCTTGGCAGATGGCTTGGACGACTCTACCTTCGATCCTGGTAATAGTGGGGAGCACCTTGATGCAGTAAAATTTAATGAAATCGCCCAGCATCCTGATGCGGTAATCATCGACATGCGCAATCACTACGAGCATGAAGTTGGGCATTTCGATGGTGCTGTAAAACCACCGGTCGATACCTTTCGCCAAAGTCTACCCATTGTAGAGGATATTCTTAATGGCAAACAAGATGCTCCTGTACTCATGTATTGCACGGGGGGCATTCGTTGTGAAAAGGCCAGTGCGTGGTTCAAGCATCGTGGATTCAAGCAGGTCTACCAACTCGATGGCGGCATCATCAACTATGCACGTCAAGTAGAGGAAGAAGGCTTAGAAAATCGATTCCTTGGTAAAAATTTCGTCTTTGATGAGCGCCTCGGTGAGCGTATCGGTGAAGAGGTCATCAGTAATTGTCATCAGTGCGGAAAACCAAGTGATCGACACATCAACTGTGCGAATGACCTATGTCACTTGCTTATCATTCAGTGTGAAGCTTGCGCCAAAACCTATGAAGACTCCTGCTCAAAAACCTGTGCTTCGTATGCCG
>CALDTK010000042.1 GCA_937924035.1 uncultured Saprospiraceae bacterium
CCAATGTCACGAGGCTGGCGGAAGGATTATGGTGCTGCCGAGCATTCCTTTTGGGGTGAATACAGGCCAGGCCGATGTACCCTTCAACATCAATATGAACCCAACTACGCAGTTGGCGATTTTGGATGATGTAGCGGCAACGTTAGTGCGTCACGGAGTACCGAAGTTGATGATTTTTAATAGTCACGGGGGAAATAATTTTAAGCCGTTAGTGCGAGAGTTGGGCTTGCGATACCCGAGTCTTTTTATCTGCTTCGTTAATTGGTTTCAGTCTTTCGACAAAACCCAATTCTTCGAGCACCAAGGCGATCATGCAGATGAAATGGAAACTTCGGTGATGCTCTATTTGCGTCCTGAATTGATCGTTGTGCCGCGAGAAGAATGGGGTAGTGGAGCTTCTAAATCATGGAAAGTAAAAGGCTTTCAAGAGCCTTGGGCATGGGCCGAACGTCAGTGGATGAAAGTGACTGAGGATACAGGAATTGGTGATCCTCGAGCAGCTACGGCTGAAAAGGGTGAGGCTTATTTCAAGGCGGTCACTACCAAAATTGGTTCCTTCATGTTGGAGGTTTGCGAGATGGATAAGGAGAATTTGTATTAGGTCCTGCCGATCTCCAGATCGGCAGGACAACACATTTTGTGTTATATTTGCCGTTGCAAAACCCACCACAAGCTAGCGCGTCATCTCACTTTTATGACGTCAATAGTCCTTGCTAACGCTCCTAAGTCAGCTCTTCGACGCACCTTAGCGTCCATGTCATCGCCGTCAACTTCTCAATCTAGTTCCACCACAGCTATGGATGCTACGGTAGAGATCAACCCTCAAGCGGAGTTGGCCTTTCGGTTTATCACAGAGACCAACCAGCACGTCTTCCTAACGGGGCGGGCAGGTACTGGTAAGACTACTTTTCTACATCGTGTCCGAGAAGAATGTCTGAAACAACTCGTGGTATGTGCGCCTACAGGCGTCGCGGCGATAAATGCGAAAGGCGTGACGATTCACTCGATGTTTCAATTGCCGTTTGGAAACTTACCTCCAACAGAGCATAGCAAACTACTCGGTCAGCGTAAACTCAGCAAAGAGAAGCAACGGGTTCTCCAGAGTTTGGATCTCTTAATCATCGATGAAATCAGCATGGTCAGAGCTGACGTGCTCGATGCCATCGACTGGACACTACGCCGCTATAGAAACCCTCGAAAGCCTTTTGGGGGAGTACAGCTACTCATGATTGGTGACCTTCATCAACTGCCACCAGTAGTAAAAGAGCAAGACGTCCATGTGATGCGTCAGCATTACGAGACGCCCTATTTTTTCAGCTGTCTTGCCTTGAAGCGAGCAGGTGTGCAAACCATTGAGCTTACTAAAATTTATCGTCAACGCGATGAGGTGTTTGTGAAGTTGCTAAATGAGGTACGTGAAAATAGAATGACACCAGAGGTTTTGCAGCAGCTCAATTCTCGCTATCGGGAGGATGCAAATCCTGAAGGAGAGCGTGGTGTTATTACACTGACGTCTCACCGGTATTCTGCATCTGAGTTAAATAAAGAACGTCTCGGAGTATTACCAGGAAGGGTGCATACCTATGAAGCCAAGGTTAATGGAAAGTTTCCTGAGCATGCGTATCCAACCGAGGCCAAACTGGAATTAAAAGTTGGAGCGCAGGTCATGTTCGTAAAGAATGATCCGCCCCCAGATCGCGCTTATTTCAACGGTAAAATCGGGATTATCGAGGAGATTGATTCTGAAGGCCTTGTTCATGTGCGCTGCGAAGGCGATGCGCATCCGATTAAGGTTGGAATGGTTGTCTGGGAGAATAAAAAATACAAACTCAACGAGTCTACAAAGGAAGTCGATGAAGCCCTTGAAGGAAGCTTTACGCAAGTTCCTTTGCGTCTTGCTTGGGCAATTACAATTCATAAAAGTCAAGGGCTGACTTTTGACAAAGTGATCATTGATGCTGAGGCAGCTTTCGCGCACGGTCAGGTCTATGTTGCATTAAGTCGTTGTCGGACCTTTGAGGGTATTCAATTGCTCTCTCAAATACGAGGGAAAAGTGTTCGCACAGATAGTCAGGTCAATGATTATACGCAGTCGCAACAAGACAATCCTCCGACTGAAGCCGAACTGAAAGCAGCCCGTCAGACCTACCACAAGCAACTTGTACGTGATGCATTTGATTTCACTTCCATGTTGCGAGAGATTCATGCGCTGTTGAGGTATTACATTGAACACGAGAAGACCTATGCAAGTCCTACCACGCAAGTGTTTGAAGACCTTGTAGCAGAAACGGAAGCCTCTATTTTTCAGCACGCGAAGAACTTCCTTCCGTTTTTGATCGAAATACAAGAAGGGCAAGACTTTTCTGGTGATTTGGTTCCAGTAAATGAACGGACGAGATCAGCTGCGGCATATTTTGAAGATAAATTAGCGAGTCAGCTGAAGGTGGGTCTTGGGAAAATTAGCTTCGCTACAGACAATCAGAGTACGAAAACGAGAAGCAACTCTCATCGCAAAGACCTTGATAAATTTCTGCGGGTAGCCTTGAGTGGCTTAGAATTTTGCAAAGGAGATTTTGACCCACAGTCCTTTGTGCGCAGTAGAGCGAAAGCTTCGCTTGGGGAAGCTGATTTGAGCTCTTCATCTCGAGGTTCATCAGGTACAGTTAAAGACATGCCTGTGAGTGATTATCCTGAGTTGTATAAGAGTTTGCACGTATGGCGTAAGCAACGATCACTTCAAGATGAACTGCCTGCTCCTTCGAATGTCACAACGATTCGAACGATGATTGAGATCAGCAACGATCTACCTATAACCCTTAAAGGCTTGAAGCAGGTGAAGGGTGTCGGGAAGCAAACCTTAAGTCGATACGGCGATGAGATTCTAGCAATCGTAAACGCTTATTGCGATAAATACTCGCTTGCAGGTGATGTATCAATCAAGAAGGGAAAAGGAAAAGCTAAGCCTCCTGTTATCGAGGGTGTAGGTCGAACGACTGAAACGAAAATAGAGAGCTACGATCTCTATAAAGCAGGTAAGTCAATTGAAGAGATTTCCAAGGAGCGTGGCTTGAAAGAAACCACGATTATTGGTCAC
>CALDTK010000043.1 GCA_937924035.1 uncultured Saprospiraceae bacterium
AATAAACATCGAACCGAGTGGGGTAGTGAGTTCGCTCCTAAAGATCATGCTTGGGTTTATCTGAGACTACACAAGGTAGGCCACAAGTAATTAGTTCTTCTTGGAGGCCGATTCAAGGGTTCAACTTTTTTGTAGCAGGTGCATATGCTCTAGCCGCAGTGTACAAAACATCTATCACTGAGTGAGATCAATCAATATGGAAGGTTTACTTCTATCTGGGGTATCGGGGTCGGTTTGCCTTTACGCAAATTACTATAGGATGGAGCCAGGCAAGCAACCGAAAAGTGGACGGGTATTTTCAGAAGGGTCTAGCCGCTATAAAAGGTAAATAGTCTTTTAAAATACCTTCTGAAATTTGATATGACTCCGTTAAAGCAGAGCTAAAAAAGCATCAATCGAAGACTAAATAGAACATGCCCCCCTCTGCTAAATGTATTACGCCTTCTGCATTTTGTATCCTTCCGGTTACGATGTGGCGTAGATCTTTGTGTCGTCAAAAGCAGTGCTACTTTAGAGGTTTTTAATACCCTTGGGTAGCAACACCTCTTCTGCTTTTAGACGGCAACACACAATTATGGACATCCTAACTTCAGCAACCGATTGGGCAAGAGCCGAACTCGTCTCGACTCCCTTTTTCATTCTTTTCGGAATCCTCTTCATCCTCGCAGGAGTTGGCTTTTCGCAATTTGGACTGACAGCGATGGCACGAGCCTACATCATTCCAACCTTCGTCGCAGGAGGATTGCTGACCATCATCGGTCTCGGATTATTCTTCACCAACAAAGCAAGGATTCCTCAATTTGAAACGGCCTATGAAGCCGATGCTTCGGCCTTCGTTACAGCTGAAATCGAGCGGGCGGAAGGGACCCTAAAAGAGTATCAAAATGTGGTCTTTACTGCCATTCCAATCATCATTGCGGTCTGTGCTATTCTGCTTCTTTTTATGACCACACCTACCTGGCGAGCAAGCTTGATAACGACCATCGCTATGCTCGTAGTTATCCTTTTAATCGACGGTACAGCGCACGCAAGAATCGATGCCTACCACAAACAACTGGTCGAAGCACAATCAACGAAATAGCACCCTTCCTATGAGCAAGAATCAATTTAGCGAGCAAGGTTGGACACCTAGCCGACTCGGAGACCTGAGCGGAAAGACATACGTCATCACGGGTACAACAAGCGGTACTGGATTTGAAGCAGCAAAAATCTTGCTTGCAAAAAAGGCAAGCGTTGTCATGCTCAATCGCAACCCAAAAAAAGCAGCTGATACCCTCGCAGAATTAAAGCAAGCGCTAGGTGACTCGATCCATGTGTCTAACATTCAGATGGATTTAGGCGAATTGGCATCCGTACGAAAAGCTGCGGCAGAAGTCTTAGCAACTGTGCCTAAAATTGATGCCTTGATCTGCAATGCGGCCATCGCGCAAGTACCCTCACAGACCTTTACTGTTGACGGATTCGAAAGCCAAATGGGTGTCAACCACTTTGGTAACTTTCTTCTTCAAGCAATCCTGTATCCGCGAATCGAAGCTTCGATAGGACGCATCGTAGTAGTAGGAAGTATGGGGTATAACCTTGGTTTGAAAACCATCCAGTTTGATGACCTAAACTGGGATAAAAATTACAGCGCCAACGGGGTGTATAGCCAAAGCAAATTGGCTCAAATCATGTGCGTCTATGAACTGCAAGATCGCCTCAACGAAGCAGGTAAGTCAGACGTGAAATCCTACGCATGTCACCCTGGGGCATCCCGTACTTCACTTATTAAGACTAGCGGGGGGCTCTTAACCCGATTTGTTTGGCAGTTGATGAAGTGGTCACCACTTGTGCAGTCTGCTGAAAAAGGGGCCTATCCGATGCTGATGTGTGCAACCGAACCTGACCTCGATCAGACGAAATTCTACGGTCCGACGGGGCGCAGTTACTGGACGGGTCCAGTAGGGGAGTGTACTCTCGAACCGCACGCCAAGGATAAAGCTGTTGCCACCAAGCTGTGGGATATTTCTGAAGAGAAGACCAGTGTGAAATTTAGCGTAGCGTAACTTGTCATTAGGTATTTGGCCTTTCGGCAAAACTGTAAACGCACCATGGCGAAAAAGAAAATCATAGCAATTCAGAGCATTACCGATATGCACCGCTGGTTGGGTTCGAAAGCGCCGAGCCACCCCTTGATTTCTGTAATGCACTCATCTGACATACCAGAAGGGGTGCACCTAGAGCCTGCAACCTATCGGATTGACCTCTATACTATCGGTTTCAAAACCGTACAGGAAGGAAGTTTCTCCTATGGACGAGGTTCGTACGATTTTCAAGAAGGTTCACTCGTGTGCGTAGGCCCAGGTCAGGTTGTTACAGTCGAAGAAAACCACCTCGAGAGAGATCGAGGCACCGACGGCTGGACGCTTACTTTTCATCCTGACTTGCTGAGAAATTCAGGTGTCACGCAGGCCATGAATTCTTATACTTATTTCGATTATGAAGTAAGCGAGTCGCTTCACCTATCTGAAAAAGAAAAGGCTATTCTTCGCGATTTTATCAAAAATATAGAAAATGAGATTCATCAGAACATGGATCGACATTCGTTGGAGCTTATTTTGATCAATTTGGAGAGTGTTTTAAAATATACGCTTCGTTTTTATGATCGTCAGTTCTATACCCGTAGCAAAACCAGTCAGGGTCACCTGCAGCAATTCGAACGCTTTCTGAAAGACTACTTTGACTCCACCGAACTGCAAGAGCTCGGTCTCCCCAGTATAGATCGCTGTGGCAAAGCGCTCAATATGTCTGGTCATTATTTGAGTGATTTGTTGAAAGCCGAAACAGGCAAAAGCGCACTCGAACATATTCACCTTCAATTGGTAGGTCGCGCCAAGAATTTGCTACTGGGCTCTACATCCTCAGTAAGTGAAATTGCCTATCAACTGGGCTTTGGCTATCCGCAGCATTTCAGCAAGTTGTTTAAGGCTAAGACGGGACTTACTCCGAGTGCGTATCGGAAGTTGAATTAAATGAAGCCCACTCTTCAATACAGATCCTTCCCCTTCATATAATCCATCAGCTCAGCATAGTCAAACTTCAGCCCAGCCAACTTTAGATAGTCGATGCACCGCACCGCTTTTCGTAGCCGAGTCTCTTCTGTTTTGTTGGCCGAACTGATCTGAATGATTCTGCGCTGTCGACCGGGCGTCAACTTGTGAAAGAGCGTATTCGCCTCTTCGTCGATGGCGAGTAACTCCCCCAACTCTTCTGGCATTGGTAGGCCGTAAGGACTCTTGTCTGGACTTAGTGATACATGTACCTCGTCGCCGTCTTCTAGGCCAAGCTTTTTGCGCAGCGGTGCATTGATTACCAGGTAGCGCCCGAGTTCTGCTCCTTTGGAAAGGATAGGTCCAGTATAGGTTACCTCCTTATTTAGAGTGATTTCAACCCGCTTCACTTTTTCAGTCTGCAAGGCGGCATCTACTTCTTCGGGCAGGTCGAGTGTTCGAAACGGTACATCGCTCATGTAGCGAAGTTTGAGGGCGGCAGTGAAGGTGTAAGGCACAGATTAAAAGTAGGGCAATGACCTCAAAAATAGTAGACGAATTATTTTATGCTCTCTTTCATGAAGCTAAACATCTGCGCATAGAGCTTATGCTGCAAAGCGACATCTCGGGAACCTCCATGACCAGAATTCAAATCGGTGAGCAGTAGAATTGCTGAGTTGCTAGTGTTGGCATTGCGTACAGCAGCTACATATTTCGCTTGTCGATCAATAGGCGTTTGCTGATCACGATAACCTCCAATCACAAGCATATTTGGATAGGCTTGTGTCCGAATATTTTGATATGGATCATACTGTCTGATATAGGAAAATACGTCCTCG
>CALDTK010000044.1 GCA_937924035.1 uncultured Saprospiraceae bacterium
AAACTTTTGTCAACACTTTAGACGCTTTTTTCCTATTAATTGGTACAATACCAGTATGTCAAAAATTACTCGCGACGACGCTACCAACCTTGACCGCACACTGCGCCCTAGCACCTGGGAAGAGTATATCGGCCAAGCAAAAATCAAGGAGAACCTCAGAATCCTTCTTACTGCCGCCAAAGAACGCGGTCACGCAGCGGAACACATCTTGTTATACGGCCCTCCCGGACTTGGAAAAACGACTCTTTCACATTTGATTGCCAAAACCCTTGGCACCAACATGAAGATCACCTCTGGCCCAGCGATTGAGAAAGTTGGTGACCTAGCTGCCATCCTTACCAACCTTTCTCCTGGTGATGTGTTGTTTATCGACGAGATCCATCGTTTAAATAAGAGCATCGAGGAAGTTCTGTATCCGGCGATGGAATCGGGTGTGCTAGATATCATCATCGGAAAAGGGCCGTCCGCCCGCACAGTACAGCTAGAGCTGCCGCCCTTTACCATGGTGGCAGCGACCACACGCATCTCCCAACTCTCTTCCCCCTTACGATCACGATTTTCCGGCGGAACCTTTCGTTTGGAATTTTATTCAGAAGACGAAATTGCAGATATTCTAATCCGCTCTGCGAATTTGCTAGACCTAAAAACAACACCAGAAATTCTGGCCAACATCGCCAAAAGATGTCGCGCCACACCACGTACTGCTAACTATCTTTTGAAGCGCTGTCGCGACTTGGCTCAACTAGGCAAAACCGATCTGGATGAGAAAATTATTTCAGACACTTTCGATCTTCTGGAAATCGACGGGCGCGGACTTAATTCATCTGATAGAGGTGTCTTGTCTTATATTATTGATAAAACAAACGGCGGTCCCGTCGGACTAAACACTATTGCTGCAGCCACGGGTGAGGAAGCATCGACCATAGAAGATGTAATCGAACCCTACCTGATCCGTCAAGGCATGTTGGAGCGTACCCCACGAGGGCGAGTGACGACAGCCGAAGCGATTGCACACATTGAAAACAATAGCTAAGCTATAAATATATGTCCGGACACAATAAATGGAGTAAAATTAAACACAAGAAAGGTGCGACCGACGCACAGCGTAGTAAAATTTTTTCTAAACACTCTTCGCTTATTACAATGGAGGTGAAGAAAGCTAATGGCGACACAACCTCTGCTGGAGTACTAGCTGCGGTTGAGCGTGCCAAAAAAGATTCTATGCCGAAAGACGTCATCGAACGAGCTTTGGCCAAAGGTTCCGGTGCTGGCGCAGCCGCTATGGAGGAAATCATGTTTGAGGGTTATGGCCCAGGCGGCGTCCCACTACTGATTCACGCCGTGACAGACAACAACAACCGCACCGCCCCACTGATCCGCCACGCTTTTTCCAAAGCTGGTCTAGAACTTGGTGCACCTGGGTCTGCCGCGTGGGCGTTCACCAAAACGGCTGACGGTTATACTCCCAACACCCCTATGGAACTCGACGAAGAAACTGGGCAGAAACTGGCAGACTTCCTGGAAACTCTTGAGGAACAAGATGACGTGACCAACATATACACTGGCGCAGACACCGCAGAATAATAATTATGAAAGTTCTCGGCGTCGACCCAGGCTATGACCGAGTTGGTTTGGCTGTGATGGAATATCAGGACGGATTAGAAATCGTTCACTATTCAACCTGTGTCGAGACAGACAAAGCGTTGAGTGTGCCCGAGAGAATACAGGTCGTCGGCAACTCAGTTCGAGAATGTATCAAAGATCATGATGTAGACACTTTAGCTATCGAGACGTTATTTTTTAATAAGAACGTTAAAACTGCAATGGGCGTGGCCCAGGCGCGTGGTGTGATTATCTTTGTTGCAAAAGAGCTGAACTGCAATCTTTACGAATTCAGTCCGCAGGAAGTAAAAATCGCCACCACCGGCCACGGTAATAGCGACAAGAACGCTGTAATCAGCATGGTGCAGCAACTAATACCATCAGCCCCAACAAAGGCTCTGGATGATGAGTACGACGCGATAGCTGTGGGGATCGCCTGCCTTGCCACACACGGCAGAAACGTATAAAATCCTCGGACCTTGTGGGATAAAGTATTGTCTCTTTGACAAGAATTTGCTACAACAATAGATGAAATTGATTTACATATGGTTGATGAAATAGAACAAGAAGAAATTAACGACGAAGACGAAATGGACGACGAAGACTCTTCGCTTGGAGACGACGTATTAGACGAAGTTGCAGGAGTCGAAGACGCTGACGACGAGGATGAAGAGACAGAAGGATTCGGTCACGTCAAAGAGGACGACACCAAAGAAGACTCAGAAGAAGCCGCTGAACCCGAAGAAGAAAGTCTAGACCAACTGGAAGAAGACGCCGAGGACATGGACTACGACAGCTTCGATGATGTAGATGAGATGTAACAAAAAACCGATCCAGCTGGATCGGTTTTTTGTTATTTAAGAGTTAGAACACACAACTGTTTCTTACCTCTCCTTAATATTGATACACCATCTACAAAATATTCTGGAGTTAAGACAACTTCTTGATCAACAACTTTCTGCTCACTCACACTGACAGCTCCGCCTGTGACGAAAGTTTTTGCTTCACGCTTACTGCCTGCTAAACCAGAAGCGACCAGCACATCAACCAATGAGTCACCTACACCAACCTGATATGTTGGTGCGGTCTTCAACAGCAGTTCACGAGCAGACGATGACAAACCTTCTACCCCACCGCCAAACAGTACAACTGACACCTCAGTAGACGCAGCTGC
>CALDTK010000045.1 GCA_937924035.1 uncultured Saprospiraceae bacterium
TAATTAACCACCTCATTCCAGTCCAGCCAATACACAACCTTCATTGTCAGGCTGTTATTGACCTGTTCGTCGCCAAGACGATTGAGGTTGGGGAAGTAGCCACCGTCGAAGGTGCCTTCGAAAAAGGATTGGGTCTTGTAGCTCAAGAAAATATCTGACCCCGGTGCAAATCGCCAGCGATAAAAAAGGTCAATATTAAACGCATTAAAATTCTGATCATGAACTGCATTTCCATCTGCATCGATTCCTAAATAACCTGTCGTTTGTGGAATTCTATTGCTGCTGTTTACTGTAAAGAATTCATCATGATTGACTCGGCTCCAGTAATGTCGGATACGGAGATTGATATTCATCTGAGCATTGAAACTATAGCTTGAACTAGCTTCAAGTTCTGCTATTCGGATAGTTCTGTAGCTATTAACGACTTCATCATCACGGAGTGTTTCATAACCTCTTGTGCTGGCATCAAGTGTAGTGAAGCGGGTTCCTGCTGCGGCTAATTCATAACGGTCGATTGCAGCTTGACTATGTCCTACATATCCGAGATAACGGGTGTTTTTCCGCAAGGTGCCTCCAATTCGAAAATCAAGCTTATCGCTTACACGGAAACGTGGACTAATGAAGAGACCTTGCGTGCTTGTGCGCTTGTCCTTCCAGAACGTACCAAAAACAGGACGAACATCAAGGGCAAAACGCTTGCGGTAATCCGAGGAAATGAAGCCACCGAATTCAAAGTATTGAGGCAATTGATACGAGATGCCAGGGGTTCGCGTGTCTTGAAATTCATTACTTGGCCTTGACTCTGTAAAGAAGAAACTTCCGAACGTGAAAAATTTCCGCGTCGTCCATCGAGTACTCGCACCAAGAGCACCCGCATTGAAGGCATTTGGTTTGTAGAGTCTATTGAATTCTCCAAAAACACCTACTTCTCCAGAAATGAATGACCCGATAGGTTCGAACCAATTGTAATTGATGTAAGCGTTTCCTGAGCGTTCGTTATTGAAGAAAAGGAACCCTAGGTCATTTGGGTCATAGGTGTCAGTCTCAATGGTGTATCCTGCTCCATACTGCAATCGACCAGTAAGTTTGTCAACTCCGACTTGATATGTGTAGCCAAACACATTTTCACGAATAGATTGGCCATTTACCTCCGGGACTTCGCCTCTTCTCGCCAAACGCGATTTTCCGTACTGTTGTGAAACAGCGGCCTTTCCATTTAGGCTCCAATTGTTGGCCTTGTCGCGTAGATCGAAAACCGCCCCAGTTAGATTTGCATCGTAGTTGGCGCCTTCGCGTAGGGCTGTCGTATTGATGAGCGTGATGAAGGAATTATTTGCCAGGTTTTGATCAAGGCTCACAACGGAATAATTGCTTCGAGGCCCCGTTTCGACTTGTCTTTCTTCACCAGTAACTTCATTGCGAATGGTGGCGAAAGTTCGACCTTCAATAGCATTAAACACTCCGATGCCCAGGCCATTGTCCATTCTACCCGATACTTTGGTGGCATTGAGTAGGTTGGTTCGGAGTGGGTTGTTTGCTACAACTTCATCGGTTCCTAAATCGTCGTCTGCATTACTGTAATTAATGGGTACGCCGCCGACTCGACGTGTATAGAAGAAATTCCCTTTATTAAAAAGTTCTACTCCTTCTGTAAAGAAGGCTCTGTTTTCTTCGAAGAAGATTTCGTTGGCAGTTAGATTGAGTACTTGATCATCAGATCGCGCATTTGAAAAATCAGGAATGGCGGTCATGTCGAGCGTAAAAGCGTCTGTGATGCCATACTTGAGATCTAAGCCTCCGCCAAGTGCTGAATTCCAAGAATTACGATTGGCCGAGTTTTTATCAAAAGTATGATTGGTCGCTGCGGTAAAAAATGGAGTGGCTTGCAGACGTACAGGTGGCTTTATGTTTTCTATTCCTGCTAGCTTTCCCATTTGTGTAGCTGCATCTGGGCGTGCTGGATCCACAGTGTTCCAAAAGGACTCTTCTCTATATCGTCGGACTTGGCGCGCAAAATTGATATCCCAGGTTTGTATATCCACTTCTGGGAAGCGTAGCGCAGAGTATAGGATTTTCATTTCTACTAGCCAACCATATTCATTAATAGCCGCTGCAGATTCCCAAACACCATCCCAGCTACTATCGCCACCTTGCATGACTTGATTCGATCCGCCGCCTATGTTCGAACCAAATTTAGAATCGTACTGAACGTTAGCCGGTGTAACTATAAAATTCGTAGCATTAATGCCGTCTTGATAGGGGTTTATGCTAGCGCCAAACCAATCTGTGTTTCGCAGGCGATCACGTTCACTTAATTGCTTCAGAATGCTATCTGGCGACGAATCGTAAAGCTGAGCTATGATGTAGATGGCCTCATTATCATAACCTACCCAGACCTCTGTTTCAAATCTGGAGGGGGCGAGAGGTGAAGGGGAAAATTGAGTGAAATTGACACTTTTTCTCCTAAGTAAGTCTGAATCAGTTGACTTGTTTTGGCGAAAGCCCAAAGCAGCAACAGATGGATCTACAACTCCGTCAATTTTCAGCTTTTCGCCCAATTTGATCGCTTTCATAGACTTCTGCGCGGAGAGCATCATACTCCCACAAAACAGGAGTGCTATTAACAGTGTTATGGAGCGAATCAGAATCATTTGGGGGCTGCAAAGATGCACTAACCATTGTTACGGAAAGTGCATCAAATTGTTTGTCATATTTACTTCCTAAGCATCTGGTTGTCTATGGGTTGTATTGGAAGTAGAAGAATACCTTTTGGACCAGTGTGTCTCTAAAAACAACAACCTCACCCCGATTATATCGGAGTGAGGTTGAAGATGATTTGAGAAAATTTGATGGGAAGCCCTAAAAACCGTTTGAGGAATTAATGTTTCCACTTACGTTTTGGTACCATCCACGACTACTTTCGCCGCCATAAGTTGCCCAGTCTGCGAAGTTTTCGTACACCTCATTGATCGGTGTTTGTTCGATTGGGTATACAAATGATTCAGGTACGTGAATCGCCCAAGGAAGGTTGTTTTCGTCTACATAGTAGAAACCTTTTTCAAGATTTGAAGCATCAGCTTCGGTATTGAAGGTTTCCATGTTCGCTGACGTTGTTGGGTGATTGCCAGCAAGGTGAATTTCCCGACTTCGGTCTTGGCTACGAAGCATGAATGGTTCATATGGTGCAGAACCAAGTACGTCTTTGTCGATTGCGTTTCGGAAAGTAATGGTCACCTTGAGTCGCCCTGGCTTATGCTCCGGCTTTTCAGGATCCGTATTGACTATTCCGCCGCTTTCAACATTTTCAAAGAGAGAGAAACCATCGGTGAACATTGGGATGATTGTTTCATTCATACCAGCCTCGGTTCCATTTCTGTCCATGCGGATGTAGTCGTCCGTGATGAGCTGTCCTGATACGGATTCGACAAGAGACGGGTCGATTGGAAGTCGCATTGCAAAACCGTGATTTTGTGAAGCGCCCATTGCTCGTACGCTTAAGTCAAGTTCAATGTCTTTGACCTGCTCTTTAGCATTAAGTATTTCAATAAAGCTGTAGTCAACTACTAAGTCATTGAAATCATAGTCGCCGATTTTTGGCCACATATCTTCAAAAGCAATAGTACCGTAGTTTCCTTGCCCTGGTGCATAGCTAGTGTATGCGCGTTCTGGATCAAGAGGATAAATGTCATTGAAATCTGCAACACCATCACCGTCTTGATCTGCAGGAACGGGGTCGGTTGTAGGAGTTGAAACTTCTACAGAGCCCCAAGGATTAGCATCAACAATCATGACGACATCATCAAAATCATTGTCTCCAGAAGGACGGTTGAGATCTTCAATTCCAAGAACAAAATACTCTTCATCATTATTAGTCAGCATGAGCATATGCTGTCGATACTCATCGTCGGTGAACGTATTCAGCTCATCTATTGAATATCGGGTTGCTCTCGATTCTTTTACAATACGATTTCTAGTATCGTAGCCATTCGGAACGAGGAACCATCCTACACCAGTACCTTTTTCGAACTTTCCTAAGTAGACTCGATCGCCAGATTTAAGTGAGCCACCGGATCTTCTATAACTCGCATTTGGAAAAGCAACAGTACGGACCTCAAGCTGATCTACAGAGGTTGGTGGATCCTCGGGGTCAAAAGTGAAATATCCAACTGAGTTTCGGTATCCGGCACCCTCGTGGGCGAAGGTTAGCCATAACTCTCCATCTTGATTAAAGACAAGGCTGTTTGTAAAATCTGCGCTGAAGTAGTTCTCATTTACTTCATCAGCAGTTCCGCTTAGTGGAAGGTTGTCGCTAATGAAATTCATCAATTTGGAATCCATTTTACGAGAACTAGTCAAGTATTTTGGCTTTCCATTATTAGAATAACTTCCCATGTATTCGTAACCAGATCGACTACTCAATCCTCCAGATCTAAGACCTTCGGCAGGATTTTCAGGGCCCTCGAGAGGATCTTCTAAAATTCTACCAGATGTATTGATTTCCGCTCCTAGATTATAGTCCGTAGTCTGATCAGCCGAAACGCTGATGCGGTGCCACTGAGGGAATCCTGCACCTACTACTTGCACTAATAAGGAATCAGTATAGGTTGGTAGTGATAGATTTGGGTGGTAAATGCCGTCTTGGTCAGTTGCGCCTTTAGCAACCATTGAAAGACTTCCGTCTGGTAATTGCTTGAATAACTGTACTCCTAGTTGTGATATCGTTTCTCCTGAAGCTTCGTCTGAAGCAACGATTCGAAAATTAGAGTTTGCTGTAGTTGCAAAATTAAAACCTTCAGGAGCCGTAACCTCCTTAATGTTTGAGGATACAGCCGCTGGATTTTCTTCCTCCCAATCTTGAATGCGGTCGAGCGAGCTCTCGCATGATTGCAGTAGCCCCATGAAGACGCACCCGGTCAGGATGAGGTTTTTTGTAGTGAAATTAAAGTTCATGTCTGTGTGTGAATGCGTGTATTGAAAACTGGGGAAGGGTAGTTATCTAATGGGGCATTGAATTTTAAACGTTGACGCTTTGCGCCGCTGCAGGGATAGTGAGAAGAAGAAGCTTCATGTCAAACCAAAAAGAGTTGACTTTGGCGTATTCATTATCGAGCTCTTTTCTGCGCTCTTCACTTACTTCCTCCCCGCCTCTTTCTGTTACTTGCCAAAGGCCTGTAATACCAGCTGGTGCTAGAAAGCGAGCAGCATCGAAGTCATTGGTAAGTGTTTCTGCTTCATAAACTGGCAGAGGTCTGTTGCCGACGAGACTCATGTCTCCTTTTATCACATTGATAAGTTGAGGCAATTCGTCCAATGATGTGTTGCGTAGTATTCTCCCAACTTTAGTGATACGAGGATCATCCTCAACTTTTAAGAAAGATGCTTTTTCGAGTACTTGTGAAGCTTGTTCTTCAGTAACCCAACCATCGTCGCCTAAGAGCGTGATCCCTTCATTTGTAGGAAGTTTTGGTTGAGCGTTCTTATCTTGATCGTAAGCATTTAAATGCTCAACATCTTTAAGTAAACTGTCAGCGTTGATAGACATACTTCTAAACTTGAAGAAGTCAAAAACCTTCCAACCTTGTCCTACGCGCTTACTTGTATAGAATACAGGGCCATTGGATTCAACACGAAGTGCAATCGCAATGAGAAGGAATACAGGAGCTAGAGCCACTAATAAGATTGAAGCTACAACTACGTCAAATGTTCGTTTGATATTCACGGTGCTTGTGTTTGGGAGTCTCGAAGATTTATTGAATGGAAGAGCGTATTGGCTAGATTAGACGGCAGAAACGCTATTGCGCATTTGCTTAATTACTGTCGCATGTCCAGATTGCTTTACGGACTGACGCTCTTGAGGAAGCAGTCTAGAAAGCCGCAACTTCAATTCGAGCGGATTAAAAGGCTTTGTCATAAAGTCATTCGCGCCAGCCTCGATTGCTGCGATTCGTGATAAACTTTCGTAGTGACCAGAAAGCACTAGAACTGGAGTAGAAACAAATGCTGCCATTGAGCGAATTCGCTTTAATAGGTCTACACCTCCTAAGCGAGGCATTGAAAGATCTAAAATGATTGCATCTACAGGTTCGTCTTCTAAAAGAAATTCTAAAGCTTGGATACCATCTCCTGTGCTTTTCACAGTGTAGTCTTGGCGAAGCACTTCAGTAAGGAGTGTGCGCATTACTGGAGAGTCGTCTACGATGAGTATTTGTTTGTTCATGTCTAGTGCTTGCGAAATCAGTTTTATAAAAAAGCTGATAGGTGTTTGTGTGTTCTTTGCTTAGTGTTACGAATACACATCCAAAAAAGGGGCCAGTCTAAACTGCCTGAAGTAGGATGTTTTCTGACTTTGGTAGTTTTTAGTATTTTTTCGGTAGATATACTCCGATAAGGCTTTTTATATTATATTTATTTTTATGTAAAAAAATATCTTGTGCGCTGATATTGGTTGAAACCCTTCGTCAGGTAGTAGGTATTATGCGCCACTGCTACTCCTTATATACAAGACGACCTTCTTTTAGTGTGAAACCTAGTATGAGGTCTGTGTTTTCAATAGAGCTGATTGATTTAGGTGCTTGAGAGCGTGTTTGTTGATATGGACTGAACGGTTAGATCTTGTCATTTAGCAAAAGGCTGAAGAGCTAACCACGCTAGGTCAAATTTTTGGTTGAATAGTATTGGTTATAAGTATTGTGAGTGAACTGTATGTGTTCTTTTTTGCGTTAAGCCGTTAAATAACTAACGCATTATTTTAAAATAAAATATGAAAGATTATTGTTGCTTATCTGGTTTTTTGGCGCAGGTTTTGCCAGTTAAGTAACTACAAACACACTCTGAGCTCGCCTAAGCATTGTTCCTTGAAAAAGGTATGTGCAGAAACGAGGTCAACACAAACATTTACTATGAACGAAGTATTCATCCGCAAGGGGGCGGGGTACGTTAAAGTACCATATGACCAAATCCTCTACATCGAGAACATCGGTGACTATGTGCGCATTAAGACCAACGAAGGCAGCCACACCATTCATTCTACCTTGAAGCGTATCGGCGAAAAGCTCGCTAATTCAGAATTTGTCAAGGTGCACCGCTCTTACATCATCAACCTGTCTAAGATTTCAAACATCGCAGATAGCTCATTGAAGATCGAAGACAAGACCATTCCTATCAGTCGTGCGAATCGCCCGAAACTGATGAGTATGATCAACGTCATCTAAAAGAGAGCACATCAATCCGTAAAGCCGCCATTTCCGAAGAGGAGTGGCGGCTTTTTTTTGCCTATATCAGGCCTTGCTTGAACACCTTGCGGTAAAACAACAATAGTGCTGCTACACCTACTGAGATTCCTGCATCCGCGATATTAAAGATGTAGCGGAAGAACTCAAATCGATCTCCACCCCAAAAAGGAAACCACTCTGGAAATGTCCCATCAAACAGAGGAAAGTGAAGCATATCGACCACATTACCTTGGAGAAAGCTCCCGTATCCATTTCCCCAACTCACGAGTGTTGCCACATTACGACCAGTTGATTCTGTAAAAATCATCCCATAAACGGCCGAATCAATCATATTTCCGATCGCTCCCGCTAGGATCAAGGCAAAGCAAATGAGTAAGCCGGTAGGAAGCCTTTTAGCAATGAATTGACGAACGAGGTAAATCAAGTACCCAATAGCAACTATGCGAAAGATGCTCAACGCGTATTTGCCAATCGTACCTCCAAATGAGGTCCCAAAGGCAGCACCTTCATTCTCAACAAAGTGAACTAAAAACCATCCCGGACCATAGGACTCACCTAAAGACATGTTGGTTTTTACCCAATACTTCGTCCATTGATCGATGACCAACACCAGAATAACAATTAGGACAACAAGGTTACGCTGCTTCTTCATTTGATGGATCACCTTCAGTTGGTGCAATGATACTGTCATCTGCCTCATTTGAGGCTATCGTATTTTGCTCCATCTGAGCAGTAGTCAATCCCCCTTCATCTTTAAAGAAACTCAGGTAAAAGAGCAACATCGCAAAGACCCCAAGGGAGATCGCTGCATCTGCTATGTTGAACACAGGTCTGAAAAATAAGAAATATTGATTGCCCCATACTGGCATCCAGCTTGGGAAATACCCTTCAAACATGGGGAAATACAGCATATCTACCACTCTTCCATGTAGAAAAGTGCCATAGCCACCTTCAGGAGGAAAGAGAGATGCAGGATGGTGATAGCCGCTTTCTGAAAACGCGAGACCATAAAAAGCGGAGTCGATAATATTTCCGATCGCACCTGCCAAGATGAGTGCAAAGCAGACTAAAAGGCCTGACTTCACCTTCTCTTTGATGAGCTGACGAATTAGATAAATGAGGAACCCAACAGCGCACACTCTGAATAGACTCAGTGCTAGCTTGCCGTATTCGCCGCCAAATTGAATCCCAAATGCCATTCCTGGATTCTCGACAAAATGGACTTTCGCCCATTCAAGTCCGAAAATGGAAAATTCAGCTCCGTACACCATGTTCGTCTTCACCCAAATCTTGGTGGCTTGGTCTAGTAAAAGGACCAAAAAGACTACAAGTATGACAAGATGGGAACGCTTCACGCAGGTAGGGTAGAATCTTGTGCAAATGAACGTTAGATTCTATCAATTAGAGAAGCAATCTCAATCTAATCTGGATTACACTCAAAAAGCCTTCGAAATGACTGCAAATCAGCGTGACATTTTCGCCTCAACACTCAACGTCGCGTGAGGAACAGCCTTGAGGCGTTCTTTAGGAATCAAAGTTCCTGTTTCCCTGCAAACGCCGTAGGTTTTGCTTTCAATGCGTTGTAAAGCATTCTCTAAGTGCTTGATATGCTTCTGCTGACGACTGGCTAGGGTGTTGAGTCGCGTAACCTCTGTAGAAGTCGAACCATCATCTAGTCCCTTCACTTTGTTGTCGGGATTCTCAGACATTTCCTTCAAAGAGTCTAAATAAAACTTGAGATCAGTCCTCGCGTAGCCCAGCTTCTTATTGATGATGGCTTTGAACTCTGCCAGTTCGTTATCTGAATAGCGGACTGTTATAGATTGATCTTGAGACATAACTCTGGTGATTAGAAGTAGTCGTTAGCATAAATAAATGCTGCGCGTTCAAAGGCCAAAAATATAGCTTCGTCGACTGTATTAGCAAGTGAGCTACATAAAATCGGGTAGGCTACAGGATAAATTAGAAATTTTGAATTTTTTTAAGCTTTCGCGAAAACGCATGTACAGGACTCGCATGATGAGTGAGCGGTAAAGTTCGCTGAGTAAGCGGTTTGCTTCTTATAGAAATTAGCTCGTCAGCCAATTACACATGTGGTTTTTTGTAAAACATAAAGGACTGTTTTGGAGTAAAACAGTTCACTATGACAAACCAAACGCTACACACATCCCACAAGGGTGGTGCACTTCATCGTGCACTCCTATTCTTGGCTTTCTCTCTTTGGAGTCTGTCAATAGCCGTTGCTTACAACGATCCACCTACCAACCTGGAACGCGAAGCTTTCATTTCGAAAATTTCTCAAATTGCCAAAGCGGAACAAGCTTACTCTGGCATTCCAGCGAGCATTAAAACTGCTCAAGCAATTTTTGAGTCCAGTTGGGGCAAATCTAGATTAGCAACCACAGGCAATAACTACTTCGGCATCAAATGTAAATCTTGGTGGACAGGTGAGACCATTTTACATAAAGACGATGATTATGATGAGAATGGTGAGCTCACACACAGTTGCTTTCGTGCATACGAAAGCATAGAAGAGAGTTTTACCGACCACACAATCTTCCTCCTGAGTAGCGACCGTTATAAGTCTTTGTTTGAGTTAGATCCCACGGATTACAAAGGATGGGCGCACGGACTCAAAAAGTGTGGTTATGCTACAGATCCAAACTATGCGCAGAAAATTATAGGCCTCATCGAGCGTCTGAACCTGCAGGAGCTTGATCAACCTGCTTATGTCGAATCTGTTGAGTCGTATCAAGAAACTGCTGCTAGTACTCAGCAAGAACAAGACGTAGAAGTTGCCTCAGCAGCTATTACGAAGAAGGAGACAGGCGGAGGTAATCCACCTCCACCTACACTTATTCCCGATAGCTACGTGCCATCAGGAAAAGGTGAACGACCGGTAGTGCGGAAGTTTTAAGAGTAGTTCGAGTCGCAAGACTCGTAGCGTTTGTTCAATTATTGATGAGCAGTGTGGTTATTCCACGCTGCTCTTTTTTTGTGGATGATATACTACCCCCTTACTAAGGACTCTAATTGCGCTTTTTCCACCCACCTTTCCGGATTTTCATCGGATTCTTGCGGTCCTCATCGTACCCGGCACGTGTCAAATAGATCTCTCTAGCTGTAAAGAGCGCTTCTGAAAAGCTATCAGAAGAGGCTTTTCCTTTTCCTGCAATATCGAGTGCTGTACCGTGGTCTGGTGAGGTGCGCACCACAGAAAGGCCCGCTGTAAAATTGACCCCGCCACCAAAAGAAAGCGTCTTAAAAGGAACTAGGCCTTGATCATGATACATCGCTAAGATCCCATCAAACTTGCTGTACTGGCCTGAACCGAAAAATCCATCTGCAGGGAAAGGACCCATCACATTGTGCCCTTTGTCTTTCATATCAATAATCGCTGGACGAATAGTCTCTTCTTCCTCTTTGCCGATTGCACCGCCATCGCCAGCATGTGGGTTAAGACCAAGAACAGCAACCATTGGACCGACGATGCCGAAGTCTCTTTCTAGTGTCTTGATGAACAATTCAAGCTTGTTGCGCAAGATGGTCGGTGAAATTGACTTAGCTACATCACGCAGGGGGACGTGATTTGTAGCGACTGCAACACGTAGACCATCATCGCCCACCATGAGCATGAGGCTTTTCCCTTTGCCAAATTCTTGCTCCAAAAATTCCGTGTGCCCAGGAAAACCGAAGCCTGCTTGTTGCATTGCTGATTTATGAATAGGCGCAGTCACGAGAGCATCCACCTGACCGGCTTTCAAGGCATTGGTAGCGTGTTCGAGGCTTGTTTTAGCGACAGCTCCACCTTCTTCACTTACTCGACCAAACTCAACGGGAGGTTCGTGTTCCCAGCAGTTGACAATCTGAATCGTCTCGGCTTCAGTACCTAGGTCCTCGAGTTTTGCGGAAGCGATATCTACATTCTCCAAGCCACAGGCTTCTCGGTGAATTTTCACCATTTCCATGCTCGCAAAAATGACAGGTGCGAAATAGCTGAAGAGGCGGTCGTCATTAAAAGCACGTAAGACCACTTCAATTCCAATTCCGTTTGGGTCGCCGCAGCTGATGCCGATTGTGATTCGTTTCATACGGCTGCAAGAAACGACGAAATTCACTTGTTACCTTCGCCCCATGAAAGCCAAGAAGTCATATGGTCAACACTTTTTGGCGCAGCCTGAAATTGCTAGACAGATTGCCTACAGTGTCAATTACGATTCTATCGACCAAGTCCTTGAAGTTGGGCCTGGTCAAGGCATGCTTACCCAGTTTTTGCGACAGCGGAAATTACCTGTGTATGCGGTCGAGGCAGATCGTGACATGGTGGCCCATTTAAAAGAGGATGATGCGAGTTGGGTCGAAGAATTTTTAACTGAAGAAGACTTCTTAAAAGTTGATTTAGAGCAGCTTACGCGAAAACAGCCGACGGCTCTGGTTGGGAATTTCCCCTACAATATCTCTTCGCAAATTCTTATTCGACTCGTCGAAAATAGATCCTTCCTTCCTCGGATGGTGGGCATGTTTCAACGTGAATTGGCCGAACGAGTCCTAGCTCCTCCAGGAAGTAAAACCTATGGTGTGATTAGCGTTCTCGTGCAAGCCTACTATACAGGGAGCGTGGTCATGCACGTCAAGCCCGGCAGTTTTAATCCTCCACCGAAAGTCAACAGTACGGTCATCGCATTGGAGCGTTTACCCGGTGATGGACCAAAGTGCGATCCTGATAAGTTCAGGACTGTTGTGCGGACGGCCTTCCAACAAAGACGAAAAATGTTACGCAATTCATTGAAACCCTTGTGGCCTGGCAATATGGACCCAGATGATAAAAGCCTCATGCGACGACCAGAGCAGCTTAGTGTTGCTGATTTTGTGGAATTGGTTGAACGGATAGAAGCTTTGAAAGGAAAGTAGAGATGCGATGAGGAAAGCCTACCTTTGCATCATGACTCTTGAAGACCGAATTAACGCAGATATTAAGACCGCCATGAAAGAGCGCCGTAAGGATGACTTACGTGGCTTGCGAGCTATCAAGCAAGCTATTTTGCTCACGCAGACGGATGGAAAAGGAACCACCATCGATGAAGCCAAGGAAATTCAAATCCTGCAAAAACTTGTCAAGTCACGTCGCGAAAGTCTCGGCATTTATGAAAAGCAAGGTCGTGAAGATCTCGCCGAAACTGAACGTCAGGAGATTAAAACGATAGAGGCTTATCTCCCAGAGCAAATGTCTGTAGAAGAGCTTACGGAGGTTATTAAAGGTATCATTGCAAAGACCGGTGCTTCAAGCATGAAGGACATGGGGAAAGTGATGGGCATGGCGAGTGGACAACTAGGTGGTAAAGCGGATGGAAAGGCAATTAGTGGGGTGGTGCGTCAGTTACTTGGATAGTCTTGAATGAACTTCTCTCGACCTCCGGTTAATACTTACTAAACACAACGTGCTGACTCAATTTCACTCTTACTTTTTTGCGAGTTGCTTAAGCTTACTTTTTTCAAGTATTGCCCTAGCTCAAGGAATAGAGGGTAAAGTGCTCGATGAGTACGGGACACCTGTTCCTTACGCCAACATTTTTGTAGAAGAAGAGCAGACTGGTACCTCTTCAGATGATGAAGGTTACTTTCTGCTTCGGCTGCCTACAAAAGGAGACTATCGTGTCATTGTAAGTGCACTGGGGTATACAAGTAATGTCGATACGGTCATTATTGGAGATGTCCTTGAATCGCGAAACTTTAAGCTTATGGCTTCCTCGGAAGCCTTGGAGGAAATCGTGGTCACGGCTTCGAAACGAGACCCTGCTTATGGAATTATCCGAGAAGCTTCCGATCGAAGAAAGGCCAACCTTAGGAGTGTAGGTAGCTACCGTGCTCAAGTCTATTTGAAGGCCCGCGAAGACATTGATGTTCGCCAGAAAAAGAAGAAGGACCGGAAGCCGATATTTAGTGTTAGTAGTGATGAGGAAGATCTAAATCCACTCGAAGAGGATCCTTTTGCTGTTCAGCGGGCAGAGCTCAATCGATTGAATGACTCGCTGATGAACAGTCTCAATCTGATTGAACGACAGCTTATATTAAATTTTCAAGCGCCAGATAATTATAAGGAAGAACGACTAGCAAGTAAGGTGTATGGAACTGATGATGGTCTATTTGTTCCACTTTTTGGCGATGGCGATTTTAATTTTTATAGATCGCAAGTTGACTTTGGATCATTGACTGAGAATAAACTAATCTCACCCTTGTCGCCGACCGCTGTGTTGAGCTATAAGTTTAAGCTGATTGCTGAGATTGAAGAGGAAAATGGATTGGTGTATGAGATAGAGATTAGTCCTCGTAAAAAAGGAAATGCTACGCTTGAAGGGAAAGTATTTATTAATGCCACGGATTTCACTATTAATCGCCTAGATGTGGTTTTGCCGAAAGGCGCATTAAAGCAATTTGATGCCTTTCGATATGAACAATCCTATGCGCAAGTAGCAGACTCTTTTTGGCTTCCTTCACGCCAAGTTTTTAATTACGAAACCAAGGTGGGTAAGCGTAAGACATATAGTGGTCAAACGACTATACGGTTTTCTGATTATGAGTTAGCCTATGTATTTCCAGAGAAGTTTTTTGGTGGCGAACTTGCTATTACTCAGGCGGAAGCCTACAAGCGCGATACGGCTTATTGGCAGGCTGCTCGGATTGAGCCTCTTGCATTGGATGAGCAGAAAGTTGTTTATCTAAGAGATAGTATTTACGCCCGAGTGAATTCAATAGAATATAAGGATAGTGTAGAGGCTGAGTATAACAAGATTCAATTTTTAGATATTATTTGGGACGGTGTTGGGTTCAGGGATCATCGAAAAGAGCAAAATATATACTTCGGTTCTTTGCCTAGTTGGGTGAGCTACAATATTATAGGAGGTTGGCGAGTCGGTCCTTTTGTTTCTTACAGTCGTCGGCTAAAAACTGGACAGCGATTCTCTACAAGTGTGAATACTAGCGTAGGTGTACGAAACATGGATGTGCAAGGCAGCATCGGAAGCAGCTTTTTATATGATCCGCATCACCTAGGATATGTCAGCGCAAGATTCGCTCGAGATTTCGAAGCAATTAATGATTTTGATGCAATTGTCAATTTACTTAGTCGCTCAAATTATATCCTTACAGATCGATATGAGGCTAACCACAGACGTGAGTTATTCAATGGTTTTTTTCTGAGGACGAACATAGGTTTTGCCGAAAGGAGACCTGCGCCAGTGCTAAATTCTGAAACGATTTTTTCAGAACTCTTAGAGGATGATCCTCCATTGCCTTTTGAGCCTTATGAAGCATTAATTACCGATATCGGAATCCAGTATACCCCCCAGCAACAATACATTACAGAGCCTTTGCAGAAAGTTATTCTAGGTAGTAAATGGCCTACGTTTGGAGTACTGTATCGGAAGGGTTGGAACGGGCCGCTCGGATCAGACATTGATTTTGACTACCTCCAGTTTTCCCTAAGGCAACGCCTCCAATTGGGAGCGATCGGTAACTTAAATTACACCGCAGAGGCTGGTGATTTTTTAACGAGTAAGGATGTTCGTTTTGTAGATGTCAGGCGTTTTGCGCAAAGTAATCCACTTTGGTTTTTTGAACCTCTTCAAGCTTTTCAAGTGTTGGACACCATGCTGACTACCACACGCCCATTTGTTGAGTTTCACCTTGTACATCATTTTAATGGTGCTTTGATCAATAACATCCCACTCGTCAAGAAGTCTCGTATTGAAGTCGTTGCTGGTGGAGGATTTCTCTTTTTAGAGGAAGGAGCGTTTCGTCAAGAGGAGGCTTTTGCTGGGATAGAGCGCGTCTTTAAGCTTGGTGCGAGAAGACGTCTGAGGGTTGGTTTATATGGAGTAGTAGGTAATTCTTCAGATGCGCCGCAATCGGAGGCGATAAAGTTTAGCCTCGATGTGATTGACACGTGGAAGCGCGATTGGAGCTTTTAGGGATACATGGTCTCCGTTGTTAGCTTTCACTGAGCAAGATTCAGCTTCATGATTAGTTTTTTTCGCGGTGTGCACCATGGTTGAAGATCGCTTCAATAAGTGGAGGTTGGAAAAGTATTTGATCGAGAAGGATGTCAGACTCAGCGGGCCATTGAGGCCATAGCATGAAAATTTTTCAAGTTTTTTGTGTCCAAACCGTGGAATCGACACTTTTTGTTTGTCTATTGACTGTTACTGCACCTTTTGTAGTAATTAGAATCGAACAAACATGCTATCTAAAACCTATGCTTCAGCGCTCCAAGGCGTTGACGCTAAACTCATTACCGTTGAAACCCACGCTGGGAATACGATAAAGGCCAACGGTCCAACAAAGCACATCGTCGGGCTGCCAGACAAAGCTGTTTCAGAAGGCTTTATGCGCATTAACCCAGCTTTACGGAATTCAGGTTATAAGCCTGCACGCCGGGTCCTGACGATCAACCTTGCGCCTGCTTCTCTGCGTAAAGAAGGATCTGCGTATGATTTGCCTATCGCTATAGGTATCTTAGAATCTACCGATCAAATCGTGCTTTCTACTGAGAAGAGGTACATGCTGATTGGAGAACTAGCTTTGGATGGAAGGCTCCGGGGAGTTCGTGGTGCATTGCCGATGGCCATCGCTGCCAAAGCTCAGGGATTTGATGGACTCATCTTGCCCCAAGCCAATGCAGAAGAAGCAGCCATCGTAGAAGGCTTAGAAGTAATTGGAGCAAGCAAGCTTAAGGATGTTATTGATCATCTACAAGGTGTTATCCATTTAGCGCCGACCGCTGCAAAGGTTCGTATTAACGATGAGGCTTCGCGTCCTTTTCCGCTTGACTTCAATGATGTGATGGGACAAGAGAACATCAAACGTTCACTTGAAATAGCTGCTGCTGGAGGGCATAATGCGATATTAATCGGTCCGCCAGGTGCAGGAAAGACGATGCTAGCGCGTAGGCTTCCAACGATTTTACCGCCACTTAATCTTAAAGAAGCGCTTGAAACCACAAAAATCCATTCTGTGGCTGGAAAGTTGCCGAGTGGTCGCGGGTTGGTAGCGACTCGTCCTTTCAGGTCGCCTCACCACACGATCAGTGATGTGGCCTTGGTTGGGGGAGGTCAAAATCCTATGCCAGGCGAGATCAGTTTGGCACATAATGGAGTACTCTTTTTGGACGAACTTCCAGAGTTTAAACGCTCTGTACTTGAAGTGATGAGGCAACCCATGGAAGAGCGCAGGGTAAGTATCAGTCGTGCACGATGGACGGTCGATTATCCGGCTAGTTTTATGCTGCTCGCGAGTATGAACCCTTGTCCTTGCGGTTTTTACAACCACCCAACAAAAGAGTGTACTTGCGGACCGGGAAAGGTGAAGCATTACCTCAACAAGATCAGCGGACCGCTTCTTGATCGCATTGATCTTCATGTGGAAGTAGTTCCTGTGAGTTACGATCAACTTTCTCAAGAAGGGCGAAGCGGAGAGTCGAGTGCAACTATTGCAAAGAGGGTTATCGCGGCGCGCAAAATTCAAGAAGTCCGTTTTTCGAAATACCTCGATATTCATTGTAATGCTCAGATGCCGAGTCGTTTGGTTCGTGATGCTTGCCCTCTTGATCCTGCTGGAAAGCAGATGCTCCAAACGGCAATGGAGCGACTTCAGCTATCTGCTCGTGCCTACGATCGCATTTTAAAGGTGGCGAGAACAATTGCCGACCTTGATATGAGTCAGCAAGTATCAACAAACCACTTAGCGGAAGCTATTCAATTTAGGACCTTGGATAGAGGAAACTGGGCTGGCTAGGGCGTCTCAGCGCCCCCCGTCCTGTAGACCACTGGTCCGCTGGTAAGTGTACTGAAGGCGCGCAAGGCTTGCATGCAATACCTGCTAACAAAGGATTGGCAGGCTTAAATATCCTACTGCAACCTCTTTCCTATCCTTACGTTTTCACAATGGGCGCTTGTCAGGCACAATTTGCTTGTTACTTTCGCCTCTGCGACGCATTTGCTTCGCACTTCCATACAAGCACCTTTACGTATGCCGATCGTTGAAATGAAAGTCCCTGTAATCGGGGAATCTGTTACTGAAGTTACACTCTCTCAATGGCTTGTCCAGGAAGGCGATATTGTTGAGATTGACCAGTCTATCTGTGAGTTTGAATCAGACAAGGCGACGCTGGAATTTCCGGCGGAGGCCGCTGGTAAGATCTCCTTCAAGGCCAATGAGGACGATGATCTTGAGATAGGCGCCTTAGTGGCAACAATCGATACAGACGCAGCAGGAAGTGCTCCAGCTCCTAAAGAAGCTGCCCCAGCTGAAGAGAAGAAAGCTCCAGCAGCAAAGGAAGAAACTCCAGATTCAGCTCCGGCAGCAAAGTCAGAATCTTATGCGACCGGTCATGCTAGCCCAGCAGCAGCAAAAATTCTTTCAGAGAAGGGAGTTGATGCAAGCAGCGTGAGTGGTTCTGGCCGCGACGGTCGGATTACAAAGGAAGATGCTCAGAATGCATCAGCAGCAGCTAAGCCTGCAGCCCCTGCAAAAGCAGCTCCTGCGCCAAAGGCATCTGCACCATCTGGAACTTTCTCAAGAGAAGAGCGTCGCGAAAAGATGTCGCGCATGCGTCGCACGATTGCCAAGCGATTGGTGAGCGCCAAGAACAATACAGCAATGCTCACCACTTTTAATGAGGTGGATTTGAGCAATTTGATGGCAATGCGTAAGCAGTATCAAGAAAAGTTTGTAGAGCGCTACGGTGTGAAGCTTGGCTTCATGTCTCTATTCTCAAAAGCCTGTGCAACGGTGCTCATGGAGATGCCTGATGTGAATGCATTTATCGATGGTGATCACTTGATCTACCACGACTATGCGGATATTTCTGTAGCGGTTTCTACACCAACAGGTCTCGTTGTTCCTCCGATTCACAACGTGGAATCGCTGAACTTTGCAGAGATCGAATTGGCTATCAAGGCCGTTGCGAAAAAAGCACGTGAAGGTTCACTCACTATGGACGAGATGACGGGTGGAACTTTCACCATTACTAATGGTGGTGTATTCGGATCAATGCTATCGACGCCGATCCTCAACGAACCGCAGTCTGCGATTCTCGGAATGCACAACATCATTCAGCGCCCAGTTGCCGTGAATGGTGAGGTTAAAATTCGTCCGATGATGTACCTCGCGCTCAGCTACGATCACCGCGTAATCGACGGATCAAGTGCAGTTACTTTCTTGGTCAAGGTGAAGAACTTACTTGAGGACCCTACAGCAATGTTGCTCGGTATTTAAACTCAGCTTTAATAGCCGTTCAAAGTTCACAAGGAAAGGCTAAGAAGCGTAGCTTCTTGGCCTTTCCTTGTTCAAGGTTCAGCGGGTGGGACGCTCGGAACTTTATGCCCAATAACATCCCTCCTAACCTGCACCTTGAACCAACTTGATGAAGTGCGAAGCACAAGTCAAGTTGCTGAACCTCGAACCACTTCTAAATTAATTACGAAGCTCAAAAGCTGGTGATTTTGCTTTAGTCCAGAAAGGTATCTACAAGCTTAAACACCTCATCCGGTGCCTCAGCATGAACCCAATGGCCAGCGCCCTCTATGGTTTTGAGTTGTGCTTTAGGGAACAGCGCTTGGATGCCTGGCCAATCTTCATCTTTGATGTAGCCAGATTTTCCGCCGCGAAGGAAGAGTGCTTCACCAGGCCACGGCTCGCCTGTGATAGGAGCGAGTATGTTTTCATAGCCAGCTTCCAGTGCGTCGAGGTTCATCTTCCAATCGTAGCCCTGTTGCTTGTTGCGCTTCAGGTTTTTCATGAGGAACATGCGGATGCCAGGTTCAGCGATTCGTTTTGAAAGTAATTCGTCGATTTGCGAACGGGACAGTGGTTCTTGACCATCTTCTACTGTAAGTGGAATGGAGCGCATGGCTGCAAAGATCTCGTCATGGCCACGTGGGAATTGCTTCACTCCCATGTCCACAACTACAAGTTTGCGCACGCGATCTGGGAAATTGAGCGCGTACTGCATCGCTACCTTTCCTCCCATGGAGTGTCCCAATACATCGGCCTCGTGGATCCATTGATCTTCAAGAAATTCCTCCAAATCTGCAGCTAGGCTAGGGTAGTCCACCTCATTGGCATGCGGAGATTTGCCGTGGTTACGCTGATCGACAAGGATTGCCATTCTGCCATCCAGCACTCCTTCGGGATCTTCGGCGCCAAAACGCTTTCCGAGTGTCTGCCAGTTATCGAGCATTCCGAACAGTCCGTGCAGAATGACGAGTGGATCACCGGAGCCAATGGTTTTGTGGTTGAGCTGCATGGGGTAAAGGTAGGTGAGAGGTTTTGGCGTAAGCAGAAGAAAAGTAGCAACCTCGTGCAGCGTTTTGGCGAAAGCTGGGGTTATCCAATTGTAGCGCGCGCATTCCTTTCATTCTTTACCTTCCGAAAAGACTCTACCATGCAACTACGATTCTGTTATTTCCTGATTTTATCGCTACTACTTGTTATTGGATGTGACCGTGATCCCGTTGATGTGATTACAACGATTCCAGTAGAACTTCCTACTACGGATTCCTTGACGGCTACTACGAGTTTGGCTGGAACCGTTAGAAAACCAGATGGCACCATCCCTGAGAATGCCGTTGCGGAAATACTATACGGTGATTTTGTGATTCATTCTCAGCAAGTGAATTCAGGAGATGGAAGTTGGTTTTTTAATGAAATCGCGGTAAGTGATAATCCAAATGTGTTGGTTCGAATTACTGCACCAGGATGGGTTCCTGCAATACGATCAATTCCTAATCGGTCAGATGTCGTTCGTTATGCAAATATCGTATTGCTTGATCGAGGCCAGACTAATCCAGCATCACCAACTACTGATTACACAGAATCTAACGGACTTCTCACTGTGACCATTCCGGCAAATGGTTATTCGCCTTTCCCTGGCACAGCAGAAATCACTCCGCTCGAGATTAGCCTGAATGCGTACACTGCAGATGAAATTAGTAGTGTTAACAATGCGATCGCCGCACCTTTTCTGGTAGATGATGCGGGCACACTTCGTACACTAAGTAATCCAACTATATATGCTCTGATTGTTACCTCAGGGCCATCATACAGAGTCGATTTTAATAAAACTTTTGAGCGTGGGATAGAGCTTTCAACACCTAATGCCGGACCAACCTCCATTATATACGTACTCAATCAAGAGACAGGCTACTGGGAAAACATCTCGACGCCCGATGGGCTTTTAGAGGTAAAGCAGTTCGGGTACTTTGCAGTAGCACAAGCCAGTAATTCTGTCCGCGTAAGTGGGCGAATAGAAGAGCCAGATGGTACGGGTATTCAAGGTGCTGATGTTTTCTCTTTTGTCAATGACCCGAATGGTTCGATTGCGTTTAATCTAACTGCAACAGATGGCAATGGCGACTATGAATTTCATATTCCTTCAGGCAGTGAAGGTGATGTACTACTTCAACCAGGTGCCTGTGGAGAGAAGCAATACCGACTAAATAGACCATCAAGTGATGTAGATTTAGGAGCGTTCACAGTAGGGGTTGGAACTCCAACTGTTATCCAAGGAGTTGTAGAGGGATGTACTTCAGGAATTGGATCAACAGAAGATTTGGCGATTGAGATGACAGGGGTGGGAATCGGAAGGGTGCTTATCCCGTTGATGGTTCCTATTACTCCTGATGGATCATTTAATTTCGTCTATGACATTTGTCCGCTTGAGGACATAACCTTCGTGCCGATTATTCAATCGGGTCCGAATGCTGGTCGACAGGGTGAGCGTCTGGTAGTTCCTGGAGGTGCATCATTGACTAATTTAAACTTGAAGTATTGCGATACACTTGTCAGTGACGCACTCATGTTTATGAGCTTTCAAGGTCCAACGGTATTGTCAACAACCCCAGTAGGGACAACCATTCATCCTGATACAGTAGAAGTAGTTGGCGCTACAATGAATCCACTAGGTGAAATGCGATGGAAAGTAGCTTTAGGTGGTTCTGGAAGTCAACCTAAAGTATTTGCAACATATACCGATAGTGATCAGACGTTTGTAACAGATGATTACGTGGAGGCACTTGATCTTACGTATGATGGGAATGAGCTGTTTTTTAGGTTTTTAGATTCACCTGGCGTGCGAACTGATCTTAGTGATGGTTCAACCTCAATTCGTCAAGGAGGTGGTACAGTTCGCGTAAAAGTCGATTAAACGTGCACCTCACCTTGACCATAGATCAAACGATCCAGCAAGCCTTGAAGGGCGAGGCCTCGGCACAGCGCAAGCTGTTCGAAGCCTTCTCTCCGCAGGCGTTTCGCGTAGCCATGCGCTATTGCGAACATCGAGCTGATGCAGAGGATGTTGTCCAGAATACATTCATCCGAGTATTCAGTCAACTCAAGAATTACAAGGGCGAAAAAGGAGCTTTTGGCGCTTGGGTACATCGGATATCCGTTAATGAAAGTCTGCGGGTTTTACGAAAGAGAAAGCCAATATTATTCATAGCGTCCGAGAATGATAATCGGCAAGAAGTTGATCCAGAGCCACTGGTCACTGATCATCTCGCTGCTGCTGATTTACGACGACTGATTCTACAATTGCCAGAAGGTTATCGAGCAGTTTTTAATCTACATGCGATTGAAGGCTATTCGCATCAAGAGATTGCTGAGCAGCTAGGCATTACAGCTGCAACGAGTCGTAGTCAGTTGACACGCGCTAAACGCACTTTGAAGCAGTGGATTAGTGCCCAAATTTTGAATGCCCCAAAAACTCAAATTCGATGAGTGATAATTTGAAAAATAAGCTAGATCAAGAGCAATTGGAGTTTGATACTTCGGCGGCATGGGAGCAGCTTGCGCCAAAACTAGACTCGAATAAGCGCAAACGCCGAGGGTTCATCTGGTGGTGGGTAGGAGGCAGTGCGAGTGTCGCTTTTTTAGTCTTCGCTATGCTTTATCTCTTGCCGCAGGATTCGTCAACGGAACCTCCAGCTGTTTTTGCGGAAGCAAATCAAGTAGAAGCGTCTAAGATTGAGCTTTCAAGCGAAACCGTAGAATCCGCACCGCTGTCGATTTCTGAAGAGAAGTCTGCAGGAGTGTATAGTTCTGATGCGCTTTTCGATGTCTCTTCGAGAGGTAGTAGTGAGGAAAGTCCTGTTATTAACTTAACATCTAAAGTACTAAATGAGGGTGATGATAATCTTCTATCAACATCGCTTAATAATTCACACAAAATAGTTGCTTATGATTCTGGTAGTATTCAGTTTCTTCAAGAAAATATTACTACAGAAAATGCATCAACTCCTTACTCTATTTTCCATCAAGATAATTCCCTTGGTGTAGGAGGAGGAGAAGATAGCGAATTGACTCCTAGTAGGTCTAAAGCTGACCTTGATCAATCTCGTTCAAATCAGACTTCCGACGGATTGACCTCCGCTGATATAGTTGCCTCGAGTAAGTTGCCCTATCTAAATCTTCTACCTTTTGAGTTGGAAGGAAGTGAACAATTAGGGCGTTTACCTGAGATGCCAATGTCGAGAATACCTTATGGTAAGCTAACGACCAAACCTTATTGGCAAGTAGGTATCCTAGGAGGAGTAGGTAAAGAAATTCTCAGTTCTACTAACGACAATTTCAGAATCAACGGGCGAACAATTCTTGAAACTCGAAGCATGCAACTTGATGTCAAGCGGAGTTTTAGTAAAAGATTTGCAGTAACCGTGCATGCACATATATTGCAACGACAAGAACTTTATAGGACAGATTTAACAGAGCTGTACTCAGAAACTGTTTATAATCCAGTTGCCTTAGTTGCGGGGGGAGAACGTTTTGGAGATTCTGTATCAGTCTTATCTACTAATCGTGTTAGATCAGACAGATACGCAACACTCACTCGCCTAAATGTTGGTGCAGTAGGGGAGTATTTAGTTCCAACAAGATCATGTGATTACGGAGTGTATGCAGGAGTCAACTTTGCTTTGGTACAGCGTTGGAATGGCAGTAGGATGGTGCAGCGTGTGCCAATAGATAGACCTGCGCCAGAAGAAATGAACCCAATCATTGAGGATACAGAAGGCCCTTATAGTTCTCTTAATAATCGCCTCTCCTTCATAATTGGAACACGTGTGTCAAAACCACTAGGACGTCAACTCAATCTTCTGTTTGATGGTCGTGCTGTGCTTAATTCGCATTATGCAATTGAATCGCCTTTTGATGAATTGTTTACAGAGACTGGCCATACGTTTACCGTGAGTCTTGGTTTGGGTTGGAGGTTTGAGTAAAGAAAAGGGTTAGTTGACTCTTAAGATAGCGGAGTATTAAGTCAATCCGTCCAGCCCGTTTTTAGCCGACTTCGTAACCGACAAGCAAACTGGCCTCACATAGCAAGGACCTGCCAGCCCATGCACGCGAACACACGTTGCTGGACTGGTAGGTCTAGCATACGATAGGCCAGTTTGATCAGACAGCGTAGCTGTTGAGTCGGGCTGGGCGAACAACACCTCTTATACTACCGCACCACCTGCAATCCAAAAGCTTTCTGAACACCACCGATTTGGACAACTACTTGGTAGAAACCTTCTGGCCAATTTGAATTGAGCTCGATTTCCTGAGTACCAGCTTGTGCAAACTCAAGTGTTTTGATTCGCTGACCTAAGGCATTGAAGATCTGCACCTCCATGTCATGAACATCCGAGATAGGTGTAAAGACAGTTAGGCGATCAGAAGCCGGATTAGGGTAGACCCGCATCACGCTTGCATCTACATTAAAGGATACTTCGCGGATACTTTGCTCACGGATAGATCCATCACCGTTCCGAGTAGAGAGACGATAGCGATTCAAGCCAAATTCAGGAGCAGCATCCCAAACGTGAAGCACAGGATCTTGATTTGGCGAAATCATTCCAATCATCTCCCATGTAGCGCCTGACGTATTTCGCTCAACGACGTAATCGCGAGTTGTGAAATCTGTTAAGTCAACATTCCAATAGGTTTCAACTTCTAGGTTACGAACCGCCGCATGGAAATTCGTTGGTGCAGCCATGCGTGCGCCAGTAGAAGAACATGCGCCTGCTCCTTGAAATTCAAAGCAAGCTTCGTCATCTTCTCCGTTGCCGAATCCGTTGCCTGCTTGTGAATCCGCATCGGCTGCATTTTGTGCACTTACCCAAGCCGTTAGCCTTCGTGGGCCAGTTGTCATGTAGAACATGTTCGCATCGAGTGTTGCAGATGCTCCAGCGGCAAGTGTGCCAACTATCCACGTTTGTGGCGATGTGTAAGGATTAAACGAACCTTGGCTTGTGGTTGCCTCATTTCCTCCTACAAAAACAACATCAGCAGGAAGAGCAAGCTGCACAGCTACTCCTCCGACAGAGGCCCCTCCAGTATTTGTGATGGTTACGGCACCTTCGAAGGTGTTCCAAATTCCAGGATTCGGAGTTGTTGAAGTAATAGCAAGTTCTAAGTCTGGCTCATTCCCACCTGTAGTTGTTGTGACGGTTCCCGTAACTGGAATATTGATGGTCGAAACGCCTCCAGAGAACTGAATGCGGAAAGTCGCATTCTTCGTACCAGAAGCATTGGCGGTTGGTGCAAAGGTCAGTTGGAAACTCTCACTTCCTCCTGCTGCAATCGTTGCTGATCCCGAAAGCCCTGAGAAAGAAAACTGCCCTGGGTTTGAGCCTATGTATCCTCGACTTGAAACAGTCGCCGCTGTGCCACCCGTGTTGTTAATCGTTACCGTACGAGAAACAGTTTGACCACCTGCTCGATTTGGGAAGGATATGCTTGTCGGGTTGACTGCTAAAAGTGCTGGTCCAGGCCCCGTTCCTCCGCCGCATGCTCCTGTTCCATTGAACTCGAAACAGGTCGCATCGTCTTCTCCATCCCATGCAGCACTTGGACTCGAATCTTGGTCACTACCATTTTGAGCACTCACCCAAGCATCAACTTTTCGAGCGGCTGTAGTCATGTTGAATACACGATAATCAATCGTTACACTTGCACCAGCGGCAACCGTTCCTACCGTCCAAAGACCTCCTTGATAGGGGTTAAAGGACCCTTGAGAAGTTGTTGCTTCATTGCCTCCTTCATAGACCATGTTGGCAGGAAGTTGAAGCCTCACACGCACTCCGCTTGCTGCGGCAGAACCCGTATTGGTGAGGGTGAAGCGACCTGTTCCAATTTGCCACTGACCAGGGTTTGGAGTGCTTGAAGAGGCGCTCATTTCTAGGTCGGCTCCGTTGCCTGTTGGTTGCTGAGCTTCACCAGTCAGGTTCATAGTTAAGCTAGGAACACTCCCTGTGAAATCGACGGTAAGTACCGCTTGTTGAACAGCTGGTTGAGTACTCGTAGGTGAGAAGGTTACTTGAAATGTGCGTGAAGCTCCCGCAGCAATAGTATTCCCTCCTGCAACATTGGTTTTGGCGAAAGCTGAAGACTGCGCACCCCCAATAGTGATCGAATTTACAGTCGCTGACGCACCACCTGTATTAGAAATGGTTACCGTTACCGGAGTACTTGTTGTCCCAATAGCTTGCGTTTGGAAAGCAATGCTCGTGGGATTTAAACTCATATTGGCCGTCCCAGGATTACTTCCCGCCGTGAGATTGACAACAATGTTTTGAGAAGAAGCTGAAGTACGAATTGTTAACGTTCCACTCGTTGCCGAGTTTGCAGACTTTGTATAACGAACAGGGATCGCCTGTGTATTACCAACCTTGATCAAGCGGCCTACGCGACTCGGTGTAGTGAGGGCAAATCCTGCTCCACTAACGCTGATAGACTCAATGACTGCGCCTTGATTTCCGCCAGAGTGGGTGAGTACAAGATTCCTAGTTTGGCCTTGTCCGTTGTTGAGTGTGGGCCAAGTAATACTGGTTGGATTTGAAATTTGAGCTTGCGCCAAAACCTGTCCTGTGACACCAGGAGCACTGCCATCGAAGGTGAAGCGTTCTTGGGTTTGTGTGTTTCCGCCACCCCGGTTTGGCGAGCCTGAGGCGACATAAATCGCACCGTTATTGACGATTGCTTGTGTGCCATGTCGGCCTTCATTCAACGGAGTGAGGGTTCGCCAAGTTTGGGTCGATAAGTTGAGTGCTTCAACATCGTTGTTAGCTGCTCCTGCATTTCGTTCGCCACCAATCACCAGCATTTCTCCATTGAGGACTCCAACAGCAGATGCCGCTCTTCCTGTAGGGAGGGCATTCGGCCATTGACTCCATGAACCAGCCGCAAAATCAAACACATCTACAGCGCGGATGGTAGGTAGGAAGGTACTGGTCTGCCCAGATCGGCGACCGCCCGTCACGATGAGTTTGCCTCCTGAAACGGCCGCATGAAAGTGATCGCGCGAGCGAGGGAGATTCGGTAAAACCGTCCATGTATTTGTTGCAGGATCGTAGGAGTCAAACTTGTTACTCCATCCATTGGTGTGGCCGTTTGTGATACCGCCAGCGACATAAAGCTTACCTTGATAGGCCACACAAGCAGCTGACCCTCGTCGGCGTGCTGAAGGAATTGATGGTCCATCAAACCAACGATCGCGTGCAGGATCATAGATGAGCACTTTCTCGTATGGCTGCTCGGTGGGGAAGTTGTTGTCCTTGAAAATGCCAATGGCATAAATCAAGCCCTCAAACTCTGTTGCTTGAAAGTGATGAACTGGAAATCCTGGAGAGGCACCTATAGTCCACGTGTCTGATGCTGGGTCGTAGATGTTGACGTTCGAGCCATTTTCACGACCTCCAAGGAGGTAGAATTTACGACCTACTTGAACGTAACTCGCTTCGTGACGCCCTTGAGCACAACTGCCAGATTGGCCCGCTGCATTACAAGATCCAGCACCGTCGATTGTCGCCCAAGTTCCGAGTGTATTACTCGTAGCTTGGTTGATGCGGATGTAATCATAGGTTGCGTTCATAGGACTTGCACCACCAGCTGTCGTGAGAATCCCTACCGCTGGTGCTAGATTTCCTTGAACCCTGGATAGCAAATTTCCTTGAAGTTGTGCGGCTGGACCAACATTCTGAATCCCGTTTCCGATGTCAATTTTTGGTTGAACGGTTCCTGCAGAAGGATTGATTTCAAGATAGAGCTTGATCTCACTTGCTGTTTGGATTCCCGCAATCGTATAGTTGTTGCCTGTTACCGTGGCATCGTTTTCTTGATACTGCACTTGTACTCTGAAGCCTCCGGAATAGATAGGAACCAGTTTGAGATAATTAACCTGTGAGCCATCGCTAAGCGCAATACCTGCTTGCTGATAATTTGTAGGCGTCCCAGTCCAAATCGGTCCGAGAAGTTTGGTTTCGAGCGTTGTCACTGGGGAAGACTGTGTCAATGGAAATCCGAGTTGGAAACCATTTTTGAGCGAATTGAAAGCATTATATGCATCACCGCCACCTTGACCATTGATCGTAAACAAGCCAACAGCTCCGCCAGCGATAATCTCTGTAGTAGAGTTGTTTTCGTCTGCGATGTTATTGAGGTAGTCTTGACCATTGGTCATTAATCCTGTAAAGCCAACTCCAAAAAATCCAGTTCCAGGGTTACCGTTGAGTAGAGGGAGGTCGAGGGGGATTTGCGTGTTCTGACCGTTGCTCGCATCAAGAGCGAAAGCGTCTACACTGTCATTCTGCCCATCGTCGTCATCATCTGGATCATTAAGATCTGAGACTTTAAATCCATTGATAAGTGTACCATCCGCATCGGGAGGAGTACTTGCTTGTGAACATGGATTTGTTCCATTTTGAGTTTCGTCGGCATTAGAGTAGCCGTCGTTGTCGTTGTCTAGAGTTGGACTGTTTACGTTTTGGCAACCGCCTGTTGTTCCACCAGTAGGGGTGAAAACAGTGATGTTATCAGCACCGTAAGTTGCCGCCCAGATCGTTCCAGGGAAAACATCATTATCGCCTTGTGCAGTTACATCGAGTGGTACAGAACCAAAGTTTTCAGCGAGGACAGTGACGTCAGCTGCAGAGTTGATACCTCCTTGAGCGTTGCGCTTTACGTTGTAAAGCTTACCATTGAAGCTCGCTGCCAGAAGGTTACCTTGAAGGGCCCCGTTATTTGCTGAGCTGGTGTATTCGCACATACCGTTGGTAGAAGCGATGACCGTGAAAAGGCTTGGATCTGTTTCACCAGGGTTTTGATAATCGCCTTCAATAGGATTAGCAAAACTGTTGGGTAGTGGCGGCCAATCACTTGGGAGTGGGTTTGCACCAGAAGTGCTTGTTCTCCACGTTCCTGAGCCTCCTCCACCACCACCGCTTTGGGTGAAAAGTCCTGCGCCACTTGGGTTAGCACGAATCGGATTTGGGTGACCGCCGTAGTAACCTTGCCCAGTGATGTAATGCAGACCATCTTGGTTGTTGACTTGTGGGTCATTCGGACCTGGGCCCGTTGATCCAGGTTCACCGCTTATCCAATTGTTGGTTGCTGATCCTCCACCTTCATTGGCAGGATGTCCGCCCCAGCCACCATTCGGACCGTTGTCCCAACCGTATAGCTTGTTGTCTTCGGTGAGGACGAGGTCGTATAGGTTTCGGAAACCTGGAGCGTAAACCTGAACAGGTCCGCCAGCGACGATTTTTGCTTGGTTAAGTCCGTCGTTACCTCCGAATGGATCACCTACATCTGCTCCACCTGGCCCAGTATTCGGGCGTGTTGGATCATCGAGAGTAGGTAGGTCGTACTTGTATTGCGATCCGTCCTCTGCCCATGTTTTGGTAGAAAGAGCGTTAATCGCAGCCAGGTCGACGCTCAAAATGGCTGCAGACAGTGCGTATTCAGTCGTAAATGCAAAATTATTTGAAGGAGCACCTGCGTTGGTATGACCACCTTGCGCCAAATAGAGTGTCTGACCGTCTTGCGAAAGTTGAAGGCCATTGGACGCATGATTTTCTTCAGAGCGTGGAAGCCCACGAACGAGATCAAGTCGCTGCCATCCATTGTTTGTTTTGGTGAGCCTATGGATGATGCCTGAATTGGTGTCCAGGTCAAGGTCTGCACCACCTCCGCCTCCGCCAATGCGATAGTCTGAGCTCGTCACGTACATGACAGGTGTGCTTGCTGTTCCTGTAAGTAGGATACCAGTCACTTGGCGGCTTACGGCACCAGGATAGATTTCACCGTTATAGTCCTGGTGATTAAGTACTTGCCGAATGATGTTGATTTCTTCCGTTGCTGTAACGGAATAATTGCTTCCGCTTTGACTAACCGTAAAGGCCTTAATCGCTCCATTTTGTTGGGAGACATAAAGCCTACCATCTGGTCCAAATTGGATAGAAGTTGGGTTGTTCAAATTAGCTCCTGTCAGGCCTGCAGAATTAAAATTCTGGGCAGTAAGGAGAGTTGAGCTTACGCAAAAACAAAAGCTAAGTAGAGCTATTGTTTGAGGTAACAATCGGTATAAAAGTCGCACTTTAGGTGTAGTTTTCTGGAAATCAGTAGGGAAGTGAGGAGCATAAATGCCTAACTTGCAGAGATCTAAAGTACGAAAGGAAGCTGGTGCTACAGCTAATCAAAAAGGGGTAAAATTTTTGGTTACTGAATGTTGGTTTCCCCGTTTTTCCACCTGCAGTATTTCTTTTTACTACTTGTATATTTTGATGAGTTTAAGAAGTCTCCACGCCGTTAAGTCACTTTACCTGATCGTGCGTCAGCACAATTAATCAGTACAGCTTAACGACGTGGATTCTCCACTATCGTCCTGTTTCAACAAGCTCTGCAGGCATTGAGAGGTTACGACTAATCTCCATGAGACGAATCGCCTCTGCACGGTAGCCTTTGATGTCTTTGCCTCGGCTGTTTTCTGCTCGGGAGATAAGCTGCTCATAGTTTAGTCCAGAAGCGTATTCACTTCTCTTTAAGATGAGGCTCCATCCAGCAATACTTGCTGACCATTGAAACGCTTCTGAAGTTTTGGCGAAAGCAGTACTGCCAGCATCAAGTGTTACTTCTACTTTCTCTTGACTTTTTTCGTCTTGCGGATGCTTGTATTTCATGCGCACGGTGGCGAGCTCTTTGGAGAATTTTACGCCATCGGTTCCTTTTGGCTTTTGATACTTCAAGCCATCGATGCTTGGGAGGAAGTCTGATTTACTTCCGATGGGAATAATCTCGTAGAGTGCGGTGACGGTATGGCCTGAGCCCATGTCACCTGCATCTTTTTTATCGTCGTTAAAATCTTCGGCTGCGAGAAGTCTGCTTTCATATCCGACGAGACGATAAGCTGCAACTTGTGTAGGATTGAACTCGACTTGTAATTTTACGTCCTTCGCGACGGTATACATCGTGCCACCAAATTCTTCAACTAAGACTTTGCGTGCTTCGAGCATGTTGTCGATGTATGCTGCATTTCCGTTGCCTTTTTCAGCTAGTGACTGCATGCGTGCATCTTGATAGTTGCCCTGACCAAACCCTAGAACGCTGAGGAAAATTCCAGTGTCACGCTTTTTTGCGATAAGTTGTTCTAAGGATTCATTGGCAGTAGTACCAACGTTGAAATCACCGTCAGTTGCAAGAATGACGCGGTTGTTTCCATCTTTTACGAAGTGCTTTTCGGCAAGTTGGTAGGCGAGCAAAATTCCTGCTGCCCCCGCTGTGCTGCCGCCTGCGCTCAGCTTGTCTATTGCTGCCAGGATGGTATCTTTTTGATCACCTGCAGTTGGTTCTAAAACTGTTCCTGCTGCACCGGCATAGACGACAATGCTAACTTTGTCTTGTTGGCGTAATTGCGGTACAAGTAGTCGATAAGATTCTTTTAATAAGCCAAGTTTATTTTGAGAATTCATACTCCCTGAAACATCAATTAAGAATACCAAATTTGATGCGGGTAGGTTATCTACATCTAGTTCTTTAGCTTGCAAGCCTATGTGGAGTAATTGGTGGTTTTTATTCCAAGGACACTCTCCGAGTTCGGTGGTAATTGAGACGGGGTCTTTGCCTTTTGGCTGCGGGTAATCGTATGAGAAATAGTTGACGAGTTCTTCTGTGCGGACAGCATCAGGTGGCGGTACTTGACCCTGGTTTAAAAAGCGCCGAATGTTGGCATAAGCTGCAACATCAACGTCTGCTCCAAAGGTAGAGAGCGGCTCGTTTTGCGGAAGCTGAAAGGTGTTTTCTGAGAAGGCGCGATAGTCTTCTCGAGTGTAATCGGATTGTGGCTGCTTGTACTTTATCGCAGGCGAAGGTGGTGTTAATGGTACACGGACGCCATCGATAATATATTGAGTTTGATTGCCGCGATTTCTCCTTACTCTAACGGCCTCTCCTTCGTCTGAGCTGGTTGCTCCTGCTGACATTGAGGCGATTGCGTTGATGTTGCGCGTTCCAAGTTTTTTCCTGTCTTTAGACGTCAAGGTCATACCTTGCGATGTCTCGTCAACTTTCGTTGGGGCAACTTTATAGTCAACCACTAAACACTCTTCTAAAAGTATACCCTCAGTGCCATCGAACTGCATATCAAGCTTGAATTCTTGGCCAGGTAGCACTTCGATCCCTTGCACTTCTTTCGGTGCATAACCGATGAAAGCAAACTCGACATTATAGGTGCCTGGGTCGACGGAAATCTGGTAGTTACCATCAAAGTCTGTAGCACCTCCGGTTACAAAGGTTTCGCCACGGAGAACTTTGACGGTCCCGCCAATTATAGGATCCCCAATTTCATCGGTAACCGTACCGAATAGTGTTTGTTGAGCGAGTAGAGTGCTTGCGCCAAAACCTAGTGCAAGAACACTGAGCAGAAGAATTGATAATCTCATGAGTAATTATTTGATCATGAGATGCAAAAGGGAATACGATTGCATAAATCGTATCCCCTTTTGTAGAAATAAAACTGAATCGTCTTAGATTATGTGCTTTTTCAAGCCTTTCTCGGCAAGATGTATTCGATGCTAAAATTTGGAGATAGTAGAGAGTTGCGGATACTATAATTAAACAAATTAAAATCTCCTTCAAATCGCCGATATTGAACAGATCCATTAAACACACTAGTAAGTAACCTGAGGTTTTGGGTGAATTCATATGCGAGCGAAACATTACCCGCTGCTGCTACAGTGAGGCCTAAGTCTGTATCAGAATTTGGACTATTTTGTAAGCTGATTCCAACACGAGGACCATAGCTGCCAAAAATCTTAAACTTATTGAATTGGTATAGCTCGTGCCTCCAGTCTATTCCAAAGGTTGCTGATAAAAGTGAATTCGAAGAAGATGGTGATCCATTCCCAGTACTTTGAAAAAGTAGATTTGTCCTGAGGAGGATGTCACGTTTTGCTGAACGTTTTAGAGAAAAGTATGGGCCGAGGCTAATGCTGTGAGCGTTATTTGCATTTCCGTTTTCTGACCAAGAAGAATTGCCATCCAGTGCAAAGCGTCCACCTAGGATTTTCGACGAAGTAGGTTCTAGCGTGTAAGTCGGGGCATTGTTTGATTGTGCAAAACAGAGTAGAGTTGAGCTGACTAGTAAGAGTAAAGTGAAATACTTCATGAGAGTGGGTTGTTTGGTGTAATACGTTTAAGGGACATCACTTGTATAGATGAAGTTCCCGATTTTCGATTTATTTAACAATTAGGCCTTCGCGCTCGAAGGCCATGCCCAACATTAGCCTTAAATAGTAAGAGTACTTTTTTCTTAGCGGCACAACGTTATTAAACCGCCACATGCACACGAGCAAGTTTTGAAAAGAATTCACTATCCCCTTAGAGGATGATCGATCTTAAAATTATAATAAGACAAGGCTAGCCGAAGTAACCCTCCCAAACATGATGCATGCTTAGTGGATCTCCTGATTCATGAAGTTTATGTTGTGGCTTTTGCTTCACGTGTTGGAGTCCATTCATCCGATCTGATTCTGATTGTTCAATGGCTGGATTGGATGTGGGATGTGGCGGATAGAGTAGTGCTACTTCAATAGAGAGCTGGCGATAACTTTCTTCATTTGGTTGTACCCCAATAAGTCTGCAACGCACGGGTAGCCCTCTGCGAATGAGTTTACTCAACACCACATTGTCTTCTCTAGGTAGGTATCCGAGCTTGAGTCCGTCGTGATATACCGCCACAGCTTTGCGATCATGGCGATTGTTCGGTTCTCTAACAAGGTCCAATGCTTGTGGAGGCGCGAGATCTTCGATGTAGTATTCTGGAAGGTCATGGAATTGGAGGCCTCGAACGTAGGCTCTGTATATTGGTAGGCTAAAGAAGTCTCTATAAGGGTCTTCATTTTCTTCTGCTTGCGCAAAAACAAGTGGTGCGGCACTCACTAGGAGTCCGGAAGCTGATGCAGTACGGAGAAAGGTTCGACGATCCATGGTCGAAAAGTAAGTCCTTAATTTGGCTTAGAGGGTTGTCCTAATTTTTCAGACTTAGTGTTAATGCCTTGACTGGTCTCGTCTACGGGTAGAGAAGGAATCATACCCATGAAGCACTTGGTAGTAATAGGAGGATATTCAAAATTCTTATCCTGTCTGAGTTCGATATTAAGTAATTTTTCTTCATGTGGTATTATTTCCATTTCGGCTATTAGACTATCTCTATAACCTACGTAGCTAAGAACGACTTTGTAAAAGCCTGGGTCAAGGCTAATCCTATACTTACCCTTGTAGTCTGTTGAAGTTCCTGAGATGTAGTCATCTTTTCTGAGAACCTTGATGCTCGCACCTGCTAACGCCTCACCTTTTTCGTCTGTGATGGTTCCGTAGAGTGACTGCTGAGCAATAGTTGGAGCACTAGTCATGAGGCTGATAAGTGAGATTGTCAAAACGTAGAAGTAGCAATTCATCGCAGTATTTTTATAGAAGATGCATGAATGTGCGGGAAAGCACAATTCCAACAATGCTTGATTTTGATGGCAGGCGACGCTCATTAGAATACCGTAATTAGGGTGTTTCGAGTAAGAAGAGCTTATTGATTTGAATCAATTCGCTCAAAAAAGTCTGTCACTCAACTGGATTATAGTACCGTTAATCCTTTCAATCTGGAAGTTCTACGAATTGGGTGTCGTTTCCGCCCGCCATGGCACACTTGTCGCAACTTGAGTGTTGTGACCAAAGTGAACCGTCTTACAACAAATCCTTACACGAAGGAGAAAGCAGAAAGCTTGCAGCGCAAGTATTTGCAGATGAACTCAATTGGTCTTGCAACCATGAGTGGAGCCCATGCTGCTTTAGGATTGATTTATGGAGATTTGCTTTTGGCGTGTTATTTTAGTCTCTTCCTTGTCTTTGGTTTGGTCTACGGATTCTATTTCAAGAACCTCTCTCATGATGCGTATGTGCTTCTCGGGGAATGCTTAATTGTTATTGGTGTTACGGGTACTCAGTTCTTTTTGCCGTCAGGTGCAGCTAGTGCCATATTATTGTTTCCATTAGGGGTTACATTGATGGCATTTTCTCAGACACTGATGCGAGGGGTAACCGTATTCTTACTTGGGCTGGTAGTCTTTTTCTCTTTCCCATATTTAGGATTTACCTCACCTGTCAATGCTGCAGTTCCTGGGTTTTTAACCTTTATGGTGACATTATTTTATAGTGGATCTGTCTTATCTTTTCAAGTGAATAAAGCTAGGGTAAGTGTCGAAAATGCAGTTTCTATTCTCATTTCTACAGAGGTTGAATTTATAGACAATGAGAAGGAATTACGAGAGTATAAAGGTAAGCTTAAGCTTCTTAATGAGGAATTAGATTCGCAGAACAGGGTTTTAATTAGTACACTGAATTCTGAATCTGAAGCAAACGAAATACTCAAAGAGGAGAGGTCTAATCAGGAAGAATTAACTAAAGCTATTCATAGCGACCTAAGGGATCCGCTTATGGAAATTATCTCAATGAGCGAAGATCTGTCAGGGGTTTTTGAAACGACTCCTGAAGCTCAGCCAGTAAAGCCATACCTAGGTTTTGCAATTGATGGTGCGAAGAGAATGAAAACGATGCTTGATGATCTGCTGGCCTATACCAAGGGCAATGAAGAACAACAAGAAGACGAGGTCAACCTTAATGAAGTCATGCACGCTATAGAGCAAGATCTTGCTAATTTAATAGAACGGTCTGGCGCAAAGGTGGAGTTTAATAATTTGCCTATAATAATTGGTTATCCTACTCAGTTGAGTCAGCTTTTTCAAAATCTTCTTTCGAATGCTCTTAAATTCAGTAGACCAGGAGTTGTTCCCAGGGTTAGGGTCTATTCTGCTGAAGAACAAGATGTTAAAGGGTTCTTTAAAGTCGTTGTTAGTGATAATGGAGTCGGGATACCTTCGAATCAACTCAGTAGCGTGTTTGGGCTGTTTAACAGGGCACATGCCGAAGAAGGTTACGAAGGAAGTGGTGTGGGTCTAGCTTTATGTAGAAGAATAGCCGTTGCTCATGATGCAGAATTGTCTGTCCAAAGTGTACATGGCGAAGGGACTCATTTTACAATTGCTTTCCCAGAATCTAGTATTGTTCTTGATTCTTCAAGTATCGAGGGCTCTATCCCGTTTCAGCTTCAACAAAACATCGACTAGGATGAGTGGATTTAGTTCTTTGTATTCGATGTCTGAGGTGTATACCAGTAAAGATCTTGCTCAATTGCAAGTGATAGGTATGCGTAGAAATAGTTTTGTGGTTACGCTTTGTAGTTTAATTGCTTTAGCTACGGTTTCGATATATGAGTATGATATAAAGCTGATTATTCCAGTTGTATTAGTTCTGATTGTATCTTTTGGTATTGGAATGAAGGTTAATGAGAAATTCTTGATATTGAGTCAGCGACTACTTGTTGGCTTAGTCTTAAGCGTGATTGTTTATTTATCCCTAGTTTCTAATTCTATTTCAACAACTATACTTTTTGTGCCAGTACTCACCTTTGTATTTTTTACGGAAAGTAAGTTCGAGTTGAGGTTGTTTTATTTGATCGTTTCTTTTGTAGCTCTCTTCTTTTCTTTTTTAAGATTTTGGCCAGAGGTGGGTGTCACAGGTGTTTCATTCTCTAACTTGGCAATAGAATCACTTTCAGATTGTTTGCTGGCTACAATATTTACAGGGATCTTTATTAGAAGCCATAGTGTGTTTTCTAGATTGACTATTGAAGTAGCCAAAACTCAGGCGCTTAGACTTAAGGATTCCATTTCGACTATTAAGTTGACTATTGCCGAGCTCGAAGACCAGCGTGAGCATCTTTCTTCTGTTCGCGAAAGGACGTCAAGAGCTCTGGAAGGTGAACGAACTGCCGCTCGGGAGGTTCGTGCGAGTAAAGAGCAGTTGGAGCAATTCGCTTATGCTGCGAGCCATGATCTCAAAGAGCCGATTCGTACGGTCAGGTCCTTCTTTCAAGTGATTCGAAGAAGAGCTAAACCTGAGGTTTTGGCGCAAGCTGAAATAGCTAAATATGTCTCGATTGTTGAAGAGAAGTCTTCTTCTATGCATGGTATGTTAGAACGACTACTTCTATTCAGTCGACTTTCTTCTCATAAAGGAGTCAACCAAAAGCAATCACTCCGACGATTGATTGAGACAGGTCTGCATATGCAACAAGCTTCACCTGAGTTGTCTGTGCACGTTGAGTCTGGAGCTGAAGAAATCTATTTGGATACTAGTTGTGCAAAGCGAATTTTTACGGAATTACTTGCAAATTCCATCATGTTTGCTTCAGAAGAGAGACCTCTCTTATTAGATTTCAGGGCTAAGCGAATGAAAGAGGGTTATGTCACTTGTGCGTTGTCGGATAATGGAATTGGTATAAGTGAGGAAGACCTCTCTAGAGTGACTGGTTTATTTCAGCGACTGAAACAAAGAAACGGCCGATCTACCAGTGGCTTAGGCTTAAGCATTGCTAAAGCTGTAGTAAATAGAGAGGGAGGCGAATTTTGGCTTGAAAGTGAGTTGGGTAATGGCACAACGGTCTACTTTGAACTACCAGCTGAAGGCTCCGCTTAGCCTCATTATCGTAATTCAGCTCTTGGAGGAGCTGTTCTTGTATTTTCTGAGGAAGGCCTAGATAGTTACGTATTATCAATGTTGGAGAGACCTATTTTGGTAATATTCCTTGAAATTGCTTCGCTGGCACGTTTGTGGTGTATTCAACGTGGTGCGTTTTCCATCAACTCGAGAAAAAATCGTCAAAGACGATCATAAGGTCTTGCTCGCTGAGCAAGCTCCATTGCGTGTGAATGCTAGCTTATATGCCTTTGGAAGTCTTCTAATGGTTCTGGTTGGCCTCTTCTTCGGGGATTTTGTGCACGTTGCATGGTTCAGTTTGACAAGTATCGCATCGATACTCTTTGCAAGGTTCCTTGATCGAATCTCTATAAAGCGCTCACGTTCTACTTTTGAGTTCTTGATGCTAACCGCAGCTCTTGGTGGTCAGTTTGTTCTGCCGCAAGGACCTGCTTCAGCAATGCTTTTCTATGTATTTGTAACTACTGTTCTAGTATTGTCAGAAACGCTGAAAAGAGCAATCGGTGTCTCGGCTTTTGGACTTGGTCTATTTTTGGCGCTTCCTCTAGCTGGAATTAGTTTTCCCGTGGTTACTGGAGTTCCTGCCTCCTATTCTTTCATCATTCTTTTACTGTGTCCTACGATTGCATTAATGGTTCAATTCAGTCGTGCGCAGCAAACTGTGAGTCAGGCCATGGAGTCTTTAGCGAAAACGGAGAACTCTATTGAGCTAGAAATGGCAGAAATAACTAGACGGAACTTACTTCTGCACGAAGGGAATCTTTCTGTTGAACGTGGAGCCGTTTTTTTGAGGGATACGCTCGCAGCAGAAGCTAAGTCGACTTCTCAGCTATCGATGAAGCGTGATGAGCAAAAGAGATTGACTAATGCTATTCACCACGATATGCGTGAGCCTCTAAGAGGTATTGTTTCTTTTAGTCAATTAATTCAACGAAAGCTTTTAAAGCGAGAAGAAGCTGAAGGCGTTCAAGAATATTTAGGTTACGCAATTGATGGGGGGCAGCGGATGGCTAAGATGCTAGACGATCTCTTAATGTATTCAAAGAATAACCACTCTGAGACGCCTCATAAGGTTGATCTTTCGGGACTTGTAAGTGAGGTGGAAGGGGACTTGCACAATCTTATTGAGCGCTCCAATGCCACCATTGTTGTGGAGGACTTGCCGTGTATAATCGGATTTGAGACTCAATTGAAGCAGCTTTTCCAAAATTTGCTATCGAATGCCCTAAAATTTCGAAAAGAAGATGAGAGCCCTCGGATTGTAATACGATCGAAGCAGTTAGAGGAGTTAAAGTATACTATTATTGAGGTAGAAGATAATGGGGTGGGTATACCTGCAAATCAACTTGATAAAGTATTCGGGTTGTTTAATCGTGCTCATGAAGGAGGCAATTATGAAGGTAGTGGTGTTGGTCTAGCGCTGTGTCGAAGGATTGCAATTTCTCACGGTGCAACACTAACCGTAAAAAGTGAGGTAGGAGTAGGCACAACATTTTTCTTTTCATTACCGTCCGTCACTAAATTAAATTATACAAATCACATTCAATCAGCCATTCAGGAGAAAGAGGTCATAGGGAATGAATAGTACAAGTCAATTATCGTCCATTAGCTTTAAGTCTTCTTCTGAATTAGAAGAGATGCTTCAAGCAAGTGCCAAAAGGAATAGCATTGTAGCAGCAGTCGCTTGTATTGCTGTTTCGTTTGCAGGTTTGGCTTTTGGTTATGGTTTTGAAATTGTAATAATTCCGCTTGTTTTGGCATGCATATTTGGATACATTATTTTTAAATTAGACAGAAAAAATTTTAGAAATTTAGAGCGAATAACCTTCATGTTTTCGATCGTATTCGTTATATTTTTGTTGTTTAATTCGCAGACTATTACTGCAGTTGTAGTTTTCCTGCCTTGTTTGGCATATTTATTTTTTGTAGAAGGAAATCGAAAAGTTCGCTGGGCAATGGTTGTAGCAATAGTTATTGCAACTCTTGCAACCACCATTTGGTTTTTTCCGAATTTAAGTGTCGGGAAGTCGGACTTTGATTTACGCTATGAATCACTTTTCGATGTTTTATGTGCTGCTATTTTTACTGGCCTATTTGTCAGATTTCACCTCGGTGTCATGCGCTTGACGATTAAAAGTGATCGGTTACAGGCAAGTAATCATAGTAAATATGTCTTTGCGTCAAAGATTGCTTATGATTCATTGGCTTCGCAAAAAAAGGACCTAGATAAGATATATGAGGCCGCTCGTGTTGCATTGAGAAATGATCGGTTGGCATACGCTCAAATCGCTGCCAGTCAAGACCAGCTAGAACAGTTTGCATACGCCGCTAGTCATGACCTCAAGGAGCCAATACGGACGATCAGGTCGTTCTTGCAAGTGGTTCGCAGGCGACTACCTGATGAAGTTATTCAGGAGGAAGAGCTCATGGAGCATTTCGATTTTGTAGAGCAGAGTTCAGATAATATGCATCGTCTGCTCGAACGATTATTAATTTATAGTCGAATCGAGAGGCAAAGTTCTACTAAGAAGAGCGTTGGTATAGTAAGCGCCTTGCAAAGGGTTGCTTCAAACCCTGAGCTTGGTCTACAGGGAAGTGGTGCTCAAATTTCTGTGAACTTGCCTGACGAGCTTTTCGAAATAGAAGCTTTCATTAATCCAGAACATGTTTATAGCGTTTTTCAAGAGCTATTTAATAATTCTATTCTGTTTAAGTCAAGCACTCGAGAATTGCAAATTTCTATCGAAGTAGATATCGTCAATGATGATACTATTATGATCACATTCAGCGATAACGGGATCGGCATAGAAGACCAGTATCATGAACAAGTTTTTGGGCTCTTCAAACGTCTCAATACAAGGGAGGATTATCCTGGATCTGGACTAGGCCTAAGTCTCGTTCGATCGATAATTAATTCGGCAGGTGGAGAAGTCTCATTATCTAGTGTCTCTGATAAAGGAACAGATGTTTATCTGCTTCTGCCACGAGTAGATGTAACCCCGGTTAGTCCTAAGTCAAGCGAAGAATAGCTTTTTTCGCAATTTCTGGAGCTTCGAGCATATTAGAAATTACAATATTAACTTTTGCCTTTTCCATGAACTTCTTCATGGTGAGTTGTGCAGGTATTATACTTTCTAATTCTTGCGATGGGGGTTGGTCGCCGATCAAAAGAAGGGATCCTTTTCCTCGCATATCGAAGTGATGGCCAAATGCCAGCATGGCAGCGCTTAGCTTATGCAGATCGGCTGGAGCCATTACTTCTGCGTGTACCCAAAAGTCGATTGGCGGGGCATGATTTACAATTTCTTGCACAGCGTTTAGCATAGAAGTTTCTGAAGTTAAATCACAAGGTATGCCCCGTAAGCGTAGGTTGTTTTGGCGAAAGCTGATGGCTTGTTGCGCGAGTGAGGTTGCATTTGTATCCAATGCGAAGACCGAGGCGCCAGCGTTGGCGGCGTGTTCGCAGATTATGGTACCTAGCGGACTAGCACCGTTGGTTATAGCAATTACGTTGTGTGTCAATGGTTTGGCTTTCGCTAAAACCTCAGTAGTAAGCATCATGTAAATTAGGGCCTAGTGTGATCTGACGTTTAGACGGTTTTAAACAGTTAGGTCACTGCTGTTCTGAATACAAGCTTAAGGCAGCACGTGCACAATTACAAGCGTTTCAAGTATATGAAATTTGTACTGACCTTTCTTGCGTTTTTGCTTCTCTTTGCCTGTAACAAAGCAGACGAGGAGGAGCCAATAACTTTCCTAAGTGATGAACTTATCGTAGGACTTTCCTATGGAGAGTGCGCTGGTGATTGTGCTTTTCTTTACTTGTTGAAGGATGACATGGCGTTCGAGGATCAAAATATAGGATCAGTTGCCATAGAGCCTGAGAACCTCACTTTTTCGACAACTCCCATTCCAAATATCACGCAGGAGCGTATTGACTCACTTTTCAGCCAATTGCCTGAAAGGTTGGATGACTACGAAACTGAGGACTTTGGGTGCCCAGACTGTGGTGACTGGGGGAGCTTGCATGTGATCCGAATTACGGATTCAGGAGACTATCAAGCCTATGTTCTGGACAATGCGACAGAAAACATGACGGCAAGTTTGCAGCCTTACGGTCGCCTGATACAGCGGTCTTTGTTAGATTTTAGGCAATAGGAAGACCTATCTTTCTAGTAAGATGTTCATAGTAGACAATATCTGCAGATGAACACACCTATCACTACGAAGCCCGTTTTACTCACCGGGATTACCGGCTACATCGGTAGTCGACTAGCAGTTGACTTACTCAATCGTGGTTACACGTTACGAGGCACGATGCGCAACGCAGCCAAGCGTGATAAGATCCTACCTGCTATTGAGGCTCTGGCACCCATTGAAAAGCTTGAAATCGTGAGCGCTGATTTGCTCGACAGCGATTGTTGGAATGCTGCAGTCAAGGGTTGTGACTATGTCTTTCACGTGGCCTCCCCCTACGTCTCTTACGAACCGAAAGACCCTAACGAATTAATCAAACCTGCCGTAGATGGTACGCTTAATGTGCTCAAAGCGGCAACCGCAGCAGGTGTAAAGCGCGTGGTACTCACTAGCTCACTTGCGGCTGTTGGTTACGGGCTTGATGCGACACCAACTACTCCAATGACTGAGGAGCGGTGGACCAAAGTAGATCATCCCGATGTAGGCAGCTACACTAAATCAAAAACACTTGCCGAGCGTGCGGCCTGGGACTACATCAAAGCCACCGAAGGTGCTCCTGAGCTGAGCGTTGTCAATCCGAGTGGCGTGCTTGGACCAGTGATGAGTCCGGCGAGTTTGAGTGCGACCAATGATTTCGTCGTGCAATTTCTCCA
>CALDTK010000046.1 GCA_937924035.1 uncultured Saprospiraceae bacterium
CGACATGGAAAGCCTAGAGCAGCAACTCAAGAAGGCAGCTGTTAAAGCTGAAGCAACTGGTGGTGGCATCTTGGTTATCTCTGAAGGTGTCTTCGGTATGCGTGGCCAACAAGGCAAGCTAAAAGAGATCGTTGCACTTAAGGAGAAGTACAACTTCCGCTTCCTCGTTGATGACGCTCACGGTTTCGGTGTCCTCGGAAAAGAAGGCTATGGCGCTGGAGAGCACCAAGGCTGTCAAGACGGAATCGACCTGTACTTCGGAACCTTCGCAAAGTCAATGGCTTCTATCGGAGCATTTGTCTCTGGAGACAAAGCGATCATTCGCTACCTTAAGTACTCTATGCGTTCGCAGATATATGCGAAGTCGCTTCCAATGCCACTCGTGGTTGGAGCGATCAAGCGTTTGGAAATGCTTCGCACCATGCCTGAGCTTCGTGAGAAACTTTGGAATAATGTAGGTAAGCTTCAGAAAGGTCTCCGAGAAGCTGGATTCGACATCGGCGCCACTGGAAGTTGTGTAACACCTGTATTCATGAAAGGCGCTCTCAATGAGGCGACAGAAATGGTGAAGGATTTACGTAACAACTTCGGTATTTTCACCTCGATGGTGGTGTATCCGGTAGTACCGAAAGGTGTGGTTTTGCTGCGTCTTATTCCTACAGCTGCGCACACTGATTCTGAAATTACGGAAACGATTGCGGCGTTTAACGCCGTTCGCGATAAGCTCGCAAGTGGTGTTTATGCCGAGACTGCTCCAAACATGATGGAAGCCGCAGAACATTAACCTTACATTCTATTGATTGAATTTTATGTTCTTTCGCGGAGGAATCAAAGTTTGGCTTTGATTCCTCCTTTTTTTGCCCTTTATCTTTCTTGTTATGCTCATTTCTGGAATCCAACAACTTGGTGTCGGCGTCGTCAATGCAGACGTTGCTTTTTCTTGGTATAAAACACACTTCGGTGCAGGGGTACAGGTTTTTGCAGAAAATGCGGTTGCTGATCGTATGCTTCCGTATACCCAGAATGAGCCGCGCATGCGCTACGCCATCCTTGCGCTCAATATGCGTGGCGGAGGGGGGTTCGAGATCTGGCAATACACCGAGCGAACGCCAGTCGCTCCACTTTTCCAACCAGAAGTAGGTGACCTCGGTATTTTCGGCGGTAAGCTAAAGTGTGCAGATGCGCATGTTGCCTTTAGTTTCTTGCAACGTAGAGGCGCCGATTTGCTCGGTAAAGTGACTATGCGTCCAGATAACACGCAGAGTTTCTGGGTCCGCGACCTCTATGGCAATCCGTATGAAGTGGTAGAATCTGCTGTACACTTTACCAAGCGTAAGCATCCTATTGGGGGTGTTTTTGGAGCTGTGATTGGCTGCTCAGACATTGACAAGAGCATGGTCTTTTACCAAAAGGTTTTGGGCTATGACAAGGTCATTTTTGACACAACGGAGTCAGGCGCCTTGGCCAATCTTCCTGGTGGAGATCGTCCAGTTCGTCGTGTTTTGCTGCGCTCAAGCACACAGCGAAAAGGAGCCTTTGCTCCCCTACTCGGCCCAGCCGAAATTGAGTTGATTCAAGCACCAGGCTACGCTGGCCGCAAGATTTTCGAAGGTCGCGATTGGGGCGATCAAGGCTTCATTCACCTCTGCTTTGACGTGAGAGGCATGGATGATTTAAAGGCCCTTTCGGCAAAACACGGTCAGCCATTTACCGTCGACACCGGCGAAAGCTTTGACATGGGAGATGCTGCCGGACGATTCGCGTACTGCGAGGATCCTGATGGCGCCTTGATTGAGTTTGTCGAGACGCACAAGCTCCCGATTCTCAAAAAAATCGGTTGGAGTATTGATTTACGCAAGCGCCCAGAAGATAAGGCCTTACCGAAGATGTTGTTGCGGGCGCTGGAGATTGGGTAAAAGGCCTTCGGCCAATTTTGTGCTGCGAACCACTGGTTAGTGACACTTGTACTCACAATCGCCAGCCCGCTTCGGAAAGCGGTAGCCGCTGGCTAAAGTCCCTTCGTCGCGCACCCCTGCAACACCTCTCCATTATAACTCACCTCTATACTATACGCATACGGATTGCCCGCCATCGAGTCTTTGCAATCCTCTTTATTGACCGCAATCTTCATGCGCTGCCCACTGGGAAAGGTTACGAAATAACGAGAACGCAAGCCCTCATTTTCGATGCTCGGCTTTACGTATTCGGCAACTTCGGTTGCAGCACCAAGTCGGCTAAATTCTACGATGCCCTCCGCTTCACTGATCTGGAGCGACCAGAACGGCTCGTTACCTAAGCCCCAAAAATCGAAGGGGACGCAAGTATTTCTGAAATTCTTCGGTCGGACTTTCACCACTTCTTTTACCTGCAACTGCGCATCATACGGACTATTCGAAGATACGTTAGGCTTCTTGAGCATTCCGCGCACAGAAGCGGCCACATTTTGTCCTTCGTACCCTTGACGAGTAGCACTTTCGTACAGTTCCTGAAGTTTATCGGTTGCCCCAATTACCCAGTACGACTTATCTGGAGCATTACATGGGATGAATTCCAATTTGTTCTTTTTTTGACTGTATAGACCAATAAAAACCTGCTCAATATCATCATCTGGCATGTCCTTCACCTCTTTTTTCACTCCGTTTCCTACCGTTACTCCACCTTCTTGAGGAGTAGCATCAGGGGCAATTTTAGGCGTACACGCTACAAAAGCAAGTAAAACAGCTGAAAGAAGAAGTAAACGAATCATGTGAAGTAGTTGATAGCGGTGGAAAGGTATAGTGCCAGAGGTATTACATTGGGTCCCGTTGGTAATCCCTCATTCCCGCTTACGCTAAAACGTATTCAAGGGCTTTCAAGGTACAGCACCTTAAATTCTCATTGTTAAGTAACCCTCATGCAACACATCCTCCTCGCAACCGACTTAGAGCCTACTGCCGCTAATGTTGCGGCTTTTGCGCTCGCCATTGCTGACAACTTCAAAGCTAAGTTGACGGTCTACCACCTGTTTGGAAAGCCAACCCTCACGATGGGATCGGACAGTGACGAGGTTCGTGAAGACCGTGTCGAGAAGCACATGGAAGAATTTATCGGAGACCTCAGAGGTCCAAACATGACCGATGTTGTCGTAGATTTCAAAGCTGAAATCGATTATCCAGGTGACGGTATTCTCAAAGAAATCGAAGAAGGTGATTACGACCTACTTGTTATCGGCTTGCGTGAGGCAAAAGCTGGAGGGAACCAATTCAGTAGCCTTGCCTATCGCTTAATTCGTGAGGCCCAAACTTCTGTCCTTGCAATACCGCCACAGGCTGACTTCCATGGTATTGCAGAAATCGTTTTTGCGACAGACCTCGACCATGCAGATGAAGTTGTCCTTGAACAACTACAGGAATGGCGTCAAAACATGAGCGCAGACCTTTATGTAGTCAACGTGCATGAAAATGATAAAGAAGCTGAAGCCGCGCGAAAAGTCATGAGCAAGTGGCGTGATCGCTATGCAAGCCGACCAAACATGCACTTCGAGCTCATGGAAGGAGATTTTGAAGCAGATATAGGAGCCTACGTCAAGCAACGCGGAGGAGATATGCTCGTCATGCAAAGCCATGTGCGCGGGTTCTTCAAGCGAATGTTCACACACAGT
>CALDTK010000047.1 GCA_937924035.1 uncultured Saprospiraceae bacterium
ACCCTGAACCCTTGCTACAAAGAGATTGGTGAGTTGAGTAAGCTGCACCTTTTGTTGTTAACCGATCCTACGGTCCACCGAGAGTATGTCTCGGCAGACCGCAGGGGCGGTCGACAACAAGCACGCTTATGCGTGCTAGTAAGCCCTTGCAAACAGCACCCGCTCCTTGCTTGGCTTGCCGCTGATCATGTCAACGCCATCCTCTTGTGGGTTGTCTAAAGGAATACAACGGATTGTTGCCTTTGTATCCTCTTTGATTTGCTGTTCGGTTTCTGGAGAACCATCCCAATGTGCGAGAATGAATCCTCCTTTCTCGTCGAGTACCTTTTTAAATTCGTCGTAGCTGTCAACTTTCGTTGTGTGCTCTGTTCGGTGCGCTTTTGCTTTTGCCAGTAGATTGTCTTGGATCTCGTCGAGGAGGGTTTTGACGTAAGTAGCAATGCCCTCACGAGGTACACTCTCTTTGGTCTTTTCATCGCGACGAGCCACTTCGACCATGCCCTTTTCAAGGTCCCTCTTACCGATACCTAGTCGTACTGGAATCCCTTTCAATTCGTGCTCAGCAAACTTGAAGCCTGGGCGCTTGCGGTCATCGTCATCGTAGCTTACACGAACACCCGCCTCTTTCAATTCTACAAGAAGCTTCTTCACTTCTGCATCAATAAGGTCGTTTGGCTTTGGAATCGGGACAATTACCACTTGAGTTGGAGCGAGACGTGGTGGGATGATCAGGCCTTGATCATCAGAGTGTGTCATGATCAAGCCACCCATAAGGCGTGTTGATACTCCCCAGCTGGTCGCCCATACGTGCTCGCGTTCATTCTCCTTGTTAGAGAAGGTGACATCGAATGCCTTAGCGAAGTTTTGTCCTAAGAAGTGGCTTGTTCCAGATTGAAGCGCCTTACCGTCTTGCATCAAAGCTTCGATGGTATAGGTGTCGATGGCGCCTGCAAAGCGTTCGCTCGCTGTTTTGACACCTTTCACTACAGGCATGGCCATGTACTCTTCTGCGAAGGTTGCGTACACATCGAGCATGCGACGTGTTTCTTCTTCGGCCTCTTGGCTAGTAGCGTGAGCGGTATGCCCTTCTTGCCAAAGGAACTCGGCTGTACGTAGGAAAAGACGAGTACGCAGCTCCCAACGCACCACATTTGCCCATTGGTTGACAAGGATAGGAAGGTCGCGGTAGCTATCGATCCAGTCCTTATAGGTGTTCCAAATGATGGTTTCAGATGTAGGACGAACAATCAGCTCTTCTTCAAGCTTTGCGCTTGGATCCACAACGACGCCTTTTCCATTCGGATCATTCATGAGGCGGTGGTGGGTCACCACAGCACACTCTTTTGCGAATCCTTCTACGTGCTCTGCTTCTTTACTAAGGAAGCTTTTTGGAATGAAGAGCGGGAAGTAGGCATTGACATGGCCTGTCTCCTTAAACATGTCATCAAGTTGGCGCTGCATGCGCTCCCAGATACCGAAGCCATGCGGCTTGATAACCATACAACCGCGTACGGCACTATGATCTGCGAGTTGAGCTTTACGAACGATATCGTTGTACCACTGCGAATAATCTTCTTCGCGAGGAGTGATAACCTTTGACATGTGTGGCTTTTTGAAAGTGAATTAGCGTAGGCGCGCAAATCTAGCCAGTTGTTTGACCCCAAACCAGCCACTTGTCGTAAAAGAGGTGTTTTAATGACGCTTTCACTTGAACCTACTGCTTTTCAAGGCGTTATAAAGTGACTTATGGGCATTTTTAGCGTCCAATAAGTAGTTTTGGCGAAAGCCTTAACAAAACTGCAAGCGGCTTTAATTCAATCTTAACAGCTTTTAGATGTGGATAACCGTAAATTGCAGATGTTTCTAAATGTAAACGCCCTAATTTGACCACCATGAAATTTTCACCAGCCATCCGCAACTTGTTCCTTGTACTTGTAGTAGTACTTGTAAGTCTACCAGCTATTGCTCAGTATGATGACGTCTACTATGATCCGGGATCGTTTAGTCGAGCTACTGCTTCAAATACAGTAACGACTTCTTACGACGACAACTATGATAGCGCTACTTACAGCGATATCTCTGATGTTGAGGCATACGACGAAAGTAACTACGATGCTGAGCCGTTTGGTTATGATGACTATAGTGGATATGAGTACACTTCACGTGTACGTCGCTTCCGCAATCCATATGCAGGATTCGGTTACTACGATCCAGTATATGTAGATCAGGTTTACTACGGTGGTTTTCAGCCAGTAGGTACTACGGTACTTATTTACAACTCACCATACAGCTACAACGCATTCCGTTCGAATCGTTTCAACAACGGCTTCAATAGCTTTAACCGTTTCAACAGGTTTAATCGCTTCAATAGGTTCAACCGCTTTAACGACCCATTCTTCAATCCATATGGATTTGCAGGAAATGGTTGGGGGAACGGTTTCTATGGCAACAACTTCGGTGGTGCACGTTTTGGCGGAAGCGCCTTTGGTGCAGGAAGCGGCTACTACTGCCCTCCAAGTTGGGGTAACGGTGCGACGTACAACACGCCAAATGCTGTACCTGTACCTGTGTCTAACCGCTCTACCACACGTCCTGCAACCCGTGCCTCAGGAACAAGAGGAACTGCAACACGCAGACCAACTCAGACTTCACGCACACAGACAGGTCGCAGCGCAACGGGTAGCCGTTCAACGACAACGCGTCCTTCACGCACTCGTAACAACGGAGCTTCACAGTCACGTAGCCGTTCAACGACTCGTCCAAGTCGCTCAACGTCTTCACCGTCAAGAACACGCAGCAGTAGCACAAGAGCTACTAGCCGCCCAAGTCGCAGCTCAAGCTCTCGTTCAAGAACAACGCCTTCACGTAGCACAAGAAGTACTACCAGAAGCTCAAGTTCTCCTTCACGCAGCAGCTCACCTCGAAGCTCTTCTGGAAGCAGCCGCTCAAGTTCACGTAGCCCTCGCTAGTACTTGGTTCGAATAGCAAAAACATTTAGTTAAAGGGCGGGCGCTCGGTGAACATTCACCGGTCGCCCGTTTTTTTATACCAGAATGTGTGCTTCGTTTCTTCATCATCCCTCTGATACATTATCCTTGCCCCATGCGGATTCTTCTTCCCCTCTTTACTCTGGTATTAGCAACGAGCATACTGACAGCTCAAACCTTTGATGACGCGCTTCGATTTAGCGAAAACACCGCGCTCGGTACAGCTAGAAGCCTCGGTACAGCCAATAGTATGTCTGCAATCGGTGCAGATTGGACGGCCCTTCAATCTAACCCTGCCGGGTTGGCCGCTTTTCGCAATAATGAGGTTACGGTAACACTCGGTGGCATCCTTTCTGGGACTGCAGATGCAACGATTACTGCATTTACAGATCGAGAAGTGGGCAGTGTCATGTCGACAAACGACGGATCTGGTCTTAGAGTAGCTCTTCCACAGGTTGGCCTAGTCTTTACAAAAGAACCTATCGCAAGTCGCTGGACCCAAATTAACTTCGGAATCGGCGTCTCACAGACTAATCGATTTGAGGAAAATATTCGTTTTTCAGGCGCTACACCTGGATCTATTTCTGACCAATTTTTTGAGACTGCAAATTTTGACGCTGATTTAAACTTCATTCCAGCGACGCTTGACCAATTGAACGCTTTCACAGATGGACCCGCTTTTGATGCAGGGGTACTTATTCCTGCTGATCAAAGCAACTCTCCCGATGGCTACTTTACTGACTATAATGATTTTGGTCGATCATCTGACACTGACCCTGGAGTCGCTCTTTCTAAAGAAGGTGCCGTTGCTCGCAAAGGATACAACAGCAGCTTTGACTTATCGCTAGGTGCTAATTTTGAAGAGAAGCTACTTTTTGGAGCTACGTTGAGCTTAGTAAATACCTCTTATGAAGAGACGAACAATTATGTAGAAGATGATCAAGATGGCACTATAGAAGCTTTTGACAACCTTCAATATGTAGTGATCAATAGCCACACTGGTACTGGAGTCAATGGTAAATTTGGTGTAATCTACCGTGCTAGCCAAGCTCTCCGCATAGGTCTTTCTTACCATAGTCCAAGCGTTATCTCGGTATCTGATGACTTATTTACAGATGTCACCTATCGTTATGAAGACAATGGTGCAGGCGTGCAAGGAAACGGCGCTTCTCCTGCTTTTGACCCACTCGAGTACACCTTTATTACACCCAGTGCTTACCGTGCTTCGGCAGCTTATATCATAGGTCGCAGAGGCTTTATCAGTGCTGATGTTGGCTACAAAAATTATCCTGGTGCGAAGTTTAGAATTGAGGATGATCCTGTTTCAGAAGGTTTCTTAAATGATGACATTCAGGATTTTTCCCAAGCAGCTTTTGACGCGCGTATCGGTGGTGAACTAAACTTCAACCCTTTGAAAATTCGGGCAGGCTTTGAGTTTGTGGGAGCTCCTGTGCAAGATGAGGATGCTGCTTATGGCGTTAGTGCAGGTGCAGGCTTTCGCCAAAACAGACTATCTGTAGATCTAGGTTATAGACTAAATATTCGACCTGATCGTGTATACCGACCTTACAATGTGCAAATCGTTGACTTTCCCCAACAAGAGGTCAATTACACCCCTACGCTAAGCACGATGGCGCTTACTGTTGGTTGGAAAATGATGCCACGCGCATACGAAGAAGAGGGCACGCAAAGCAGTAAAAAACGACGCAGGAGAAGGCGATGAATTTGAATACGATTGCGAGCTAGCCTAGAGCGTCGATACGTGCTAAAAAACATATTAGTGTTTTTTATCATTTTAGGCGCGGTGTTTGCTTAGGGAATTATTAGCCCTCAAGCATTCTCCATGGTCACCCCCTTTTTCCGTACAGTTATCTTGTTCTGTGTTCTCCTTTTGGGAACGACGACAGGAGTTTTGGCGCAAGCTGAACAAACAAGCTCGCCAAGCGTGGATTCTGCGCTCATCGAGCGTACAATCGTCGAAGCAAAGTGGCGCTATGTGTATACCATGCACGTTGGCTCTAAGACGATTATTCATGAAGCTGGAAAAGAGTACGATTTCTATCTCTATTTCCGCTACGATTACACTGCTGAAGAATTCTTGAATGGTCGCTATGAGCGCAAAGCCTGGGCCTTGGCTGGAGATCAAATTTTCTACCCTTTTCGAAATGTGAACGTGTTTCGTGTCACACAGGCTGGCCGTCAAAATCTCGCTTTAGAATTTACTCAACCCAACAGTAAGGGTGCATATCAGTACCATTTTGTTCGTGTTACCGATGAGGATGCACCTTTCATCAAGCCAGTAAACCAATTGCCTACGGTTCTGGTCGAAGGCATTACAAAACAAAAGCGTAAGCGTCGTCGACTCAAAGGAGATGAGATCGCCGGAGTAAAGAAAAACCGACGTTGGTGGCCTTTCCGCAAACGTAAAGAATCAGATAAAGCGCCTAACGCCAAGCGAGAAAAACGCCAAAAAGAGAAAGAAGAAAGACGTGTAAGTCGACAAGGTGTAGCCGCAGTAGACATGATGATTGAACTTACGGGTGGTGGGTTTTTCGGTGGAATCGATCCCGTGATGCGCGATTATACGGTCATCAAATCTGGCGGGAGACTCGTCAAAGAGTTTAAGAGTGTTCAAACAGAACTGAGGCGTACCGCTACAGATCTTGATGTTGAAGAGTACAACAGTCTCGCCGAGTTCATTGAGAATAAAGGGTTTTTCGACCTTGATCGCGTCTACGACTGTAGCTCGGAAGCATGCGTTAACAGAAAGCGCTTAAAGCCAACTCCTATTCCATTGCGTATCGCAGTGAGCAACGGGAAGCGCAAAAAGGTTGTCAATATTGCCATTTGGGGTCAAGACAATCGCGGCATCCGCTATGTAGATTATCCTCAAGAATTAGAGGACGTTATCCAAGCTGTGCTCAAGGTGAGCAATGGGGCGGAGTATTCGTTTGCAAAGAAGTAGGGTACCTAAGCAACCACCTGTGCAACGGCAATAGCCATTCGTGAAACGTACCCAGGTATCGGCGTTCTGTGCGTATAGATTAGCAATAATGGGAGAGTACTTTGTACTTTAACCATCGTAATCTGGTCTCGACACGTCTTTTTACCATTATGCAAGCAAAGATCAAAGCCGTTCTTATTGATGATGAGGTGCACTGCATCAAGACTCTTTCTTATGAAATTGAGCAGCGTTGCCCCCAAGTTGAGGTCCTTTCTACATTTAACGATTCTGAGAAAGGTCTAGAAGGTGTCCTCGAGCTTCAACCTGAACTCCTCTTTCTGGATGTAGAAATGCCAAAGCTCAATGGCTTTGAATTGCTTTCTAAGCTGAAAGAGAAGACCAAGCATATGCCTTTTGTGGTCTTTACAACGGCATATGACAACTTTGCGATAGAAGCTTTCAAGGTTGATGCCGTTGACTACCTTATGAAGCCTATTCTAGGTGACGACCTTATCCGCGTAATGGAAAAAGTGAGTGCTCGGATGCACGAAGAATCTCCAGAACAAGTGACTTCTTTACTAGAAGATATACGAGACACGTTAGGTCGTAGCCAAACCCGTGTAGCACTTCCTACAGGAGAGGGAATAGAATATGTACCGGTTGAAAACATCGTGTACTGTCAATCTCAAGGATCATATACGCGAGTGGTGCGAGATGATAAAAACGAGCTACTAATCAGCCGTAACTTGAAGTACATCTCTGACCTTCTGCCAGAAGATCAATTTCTACGTGTGCACAACAGCTATCTAGTCGCTGCTTCACGCATTTCAAAGTTCGTCCGCCAAGATGGTGGCTACCTAGTGATGGACAATGGCGATAATGTCGGCGTGAGTAGGAGTAGACGGGAGCTTTTTACGAAGTAGTAGGTTTCGAACCGACAGATCAGTAGCAACTATAATAGTATTGAACCTTTGAAGGTACTGGTCACCATAATTTTATCGACAGATCTGCCGGTTCACAGCTCACCTAACCTCTCTTTAACCACAGTGCCTCTATCACCACGGCAAGAAGAATAAAGGCACCTCCAAGCAATGACATAAGCGGTGGAAATTCATTAAAAATGATCGCCGCAAAGGATATTCCGAAAACAGGATTAATACAGCCTAGTATACTAGCCGTAGTCACGGAGAAATGCCTAAAACTCATCAAGAACATCGTCTGGCCAAGGGCTGTGGTGATGAGGCCTAACAATAAGAGATAGGGCACCGCTTCACTTGGCGGAACAAACGGGAAAAAAGCCAGCGCTGGACTTACCACGACCAGTACGATTGCCATTTGAAAGAACATGAGTACTGATCCGCTTACGGAGTCAACCTGTGTTTTAAGTAATACGTTGCGCAAGGCGTAGAAAAACGCTGACGCTAAGCCACAGAGTAACCCAGTAGTGATGTCGCTCGATAAACTCAATTCAGGTGCAAGGAGGTATACTCCGATCAATACCAATCCCGCAAGGAGTAAGTGACGTAACTCAAACCGCGTGCGTAAAACGACTGGCTCTATCAACGTCGTCATGGCTGGATAGGTAAAAACTGCGAGCATGGCCACCGCCACACTCGAAAGCTTTAACGCGTAGAAGTAGAGCAGCCAGTGTGCAGCCATCAGCAAACCAGAAATAAGGGTAATTGCCAACGGTCGCCCTTTCGCGATACGAAATGAGTAGCCTTTGTACCAGCAGAAAAGTCCGAGTAAGACACCTCCGAGAAGTGCGCGCCACCAGATAGCCATTTCTGGCGATAGTGGAATGAACCGTCCGAGCACACCTGATGTACTAAGGAATAACACAGCAAGGTTGAGCTCAATGAAGTTGCGTAGGGTGGGTGCTGGCGTAGGGGGATTCAAGACCGCGAGTATACGAGGGGGATATGAGACGTGAAACCTTTACCAGCTATTCATTCAACCCTTCCAACTGCGGGAAATCATCAAAAATCACATACACTGGAACGTGATCACTCAGCGCATTGGCGGCATCGATATCGTTCCTCAAAAAAGCGAGAACATCTAGAGAACCGCTTTCTAATAACTGTACTTGGTGAGCAGGAATTAAAATATTGTCTTTCTCTCTCGAGTAGGGATCTTGACCTTTTTGTAGCTTCTTTCGCAGCGTAGTTTTTTGGTTGATAGCAGCAAGTTGATAGCCGCGTTTTAACCACGGATTGAAGACTGAATGTTTACTCACTAAGTTGAAGTCACCAACCAAGAAAAGTGGCTTATCGTCGAATTCTTCTGGCAAGTTCCTTAACGCTGCTAGCTCTTGTTCAGGCTGTTGATCATGAGGACGTGCATGGAGGTTTACAACGCTAAACTCTTTGTCTTCCCACTCAAACGTAGCGAAGTATGGTTCCCGCTCGATGGTTTTGGCGTAAGCTGAAAGAAGACGAGGACGTCCAACCATTTTCACCGTCGAAGTACGCCAGATGTATGCGTAACGCTCACGGGTATGAGAGGATGAGCTTTGTGTTGGATCAGAAACGCTGTAATCATAATTAGCGCCCATCTTATCAAGGGCATCGGTGAGACGCGCCACCGCTTTGGCCCCTCCTGGATGCTTCGCTACCACCTCTTGTATGGCAATCACGTCGTAGCCTCTAAGAACTTGCGCCATCAATTCAATCTCAGCATCGCTTTTCGTCCTTCCGAGATCACGAATGTTCCACGAGATGAGTTTACAGTTGCCTGTTTGTGCAGATACAGCTGTCGCGAAAACCAATAAAACCGCGAGTAAGTAGTTGCGCACAAGATTAGTAACGCAGTAACTGTGCCTAGGGTGTGGAGATTGAGAAGAAAGCACTATTTCGTGTAGAGCCCTTTTGCGATAATCTCTTCTCGAACGGGCTCGGGCACGAGATACTGGATGCTTCTGTTTTCTGCAATCGACTTGCGGATGTAAGAACTGGAAACTCTCATCTGAGGCGCCTCGGTATGCAGCGTCACCTGCGGATGATCAGCGTATTCTGCTCCGGCAAGATCATATTCCGGTCGTACGTAGACATGCACTTCATGGTGCTTGAGGATTTCCTCAGCGTTCTTCCATTTCGGCAGACTGACCAAGTTGTCACCCCCCATGATCAAGGCAAATTGGCGTTTCGGATACTTTTCGCGCAGATAGGTGAGGGTATCGACCGTGTAGCTCGGCTTTGGCAGGGCAAATTCAATATTGCTCGAGCGGACTTTTTCGTTCTCTCCAATTCCAAGGTCTAGTAGCGCAAGTCTATCGTAGTCGTTGGCCAAGGTCTTTCGCTCCTTGTGTGGGTTGTGTGGCGTGAGGACCATCCACGTTTCTCCCAATTGCTCAGCGAAGTAGTTGGCAATGATGAGGTGCCCAACGTGAACGGGGTTGAAAGAGCCGAAGAAGAGAGCAGTCATTAAAAAGGTACTTAGGATTTAGGAGGCTAGACTGCTTCACTGTCGGATAGCGTGACGTTGTCCAACAGCGCAGCGATCCTAAATCCATCAGCGAAGCGGTCAGTAGTACTTAGGATTGAGCTTTGCTCAGTCCTAATAATGCACCATCACCGGCATCACCAACATCAAGGTGTTCTCATGCTCTTCCTCTGTGCCTGGCAACATGATTGCAGCGCGGTTTGGCTCAGAGAACTTCATTGTTATTGTTTCTGAATCAATCGCATTGAGCATCTCGACGAGGAACTTCGCGTTGAAGGCAATCTTGAGTGGCTCGCCATCGTAGCTGCAGGTGAGTTGCTCGGTCGCCTCATTGTTGAAGTCTGCGTCACGCCCTTGGAGGGTGAGGCTTCCTTCATTGAGGTC
>CALDTK010000048.1 GCA_937924035.1 uncultured Saprospiraceae bacterium
GTTTTTTAAATTCTCTTCTAAGCCGCCTACACGGCGGTGAACGACATGTCAACGTTTTATGTAGTATCCGGGGCCTTCTAAGCCGCCTACACGGCGGTGAACTCGATCTACTGACGAAGCGTTGAAGCATAAACCTTCTAAGCCGCCTACACGGCGGTGAACTGTAAGTTTGGAGCATAAACTGTCAATCGTTCAATGTGTTAGAAACAATTTTGTGAAAACACCCTATTTTCGAGCGTGTTTATAAGTCATTGATTATCAGGTGATTTAGGAGGCTGTTAGAAAAAAGGGTTAAAACCATGGAATCGTTGCTGATCTGGAAAGACCAAAGCTGTCGAATTCCCCTTCGGTGGGCTTAGCGGAGATTTCTCCGAAAGAAATGAAGCGCCGATAGAATTGCCCGGTTGAACTGCTCTGCAGTTCAACATACGGATCTGCAAGCCCTTTACTAAACATTTTTACCCGGTAGGCTTTGATCTCTTCAGAACTCAGCGCGTTACGCTTTACTATCCGACGGAGTTTAGATTCAGTCATATTGGGTCTTGCTCGTGATACCTTGCGATGTAACGCGTCAGACTTAACCGTTAGCACACTTGAGACATCACAGTATTCTTTCAACGGGCCGACCCACTGGTCTTCTGATAAGGGTTTAATCTGCTCAGCAATACCGTGAATTCTTATGGTATTGCCTAACGTAACTTTGTATTTCGGGAAACTGACCCCAATCGAGTCAGAGTTCATTTCGCATAATGCCAAATGCAATTGGCTATAGACCTTGTTCAATAGCACGTTCGATTTAATCTTCTTCTGTGGCTTGATTACTACGTCAATATAGCTATTCATAACTATCTCTATGTTCTTACCGATGAAACAAAAGCCAGTCCTTTTTTGCCAAGATAGAAAGACGAAACTCCTGCAGCTAGTATAAGAGATTCTATTTCTTGTGCTTTTTGGCGATCTACATCTATAGTGATATGTAATTGGCCACTGGCTTTTTTTAGTGTGTGTTTGACCCGGCCCTCACCCTTCACTATGGTTTCTTTCACGTAGGGGTTGCCATATACCAGTTTCTGACCTCCAGATGTATAAAGCTTCATGAAGTCCTTGGCAGTGATGTTGTTTTTCGAGATACCGCTGATGAGGCCTGCTTTCGTTTTGGCTGTGCTCAGATCATGGCCCTTTTGTTCCAGTCTTTGCAGCTGCAGATACAGTGATGAACAGTACATCGGTACGACCTTAACTATCCCTTTTGCAGTCAATGGGTTGTAATCAGGAAATTGTTTTTCCAGCACAGCGACAGCTTTGTCCAATTCCTTGCTTTCGTCTTTGGGTAGTTTCATTTTTCCGAGTGCGGTAAACCTATTTATAATGTGTAGAGGGTTTAGACTTATCTCTGGCAGAGACTCTTTATCATTGATAATAAAATCAATCAGATCAGGAATCTCTAAAGCCAATACGCCCCAGAGTTTGGGTGAGTATTCCGAAGTGAAAATTGGTGCGCTGGTTGATACAACACCAGAAAATTTATTCTGATCGGTATTACCTGTCATGTTCCTGATGAAAACGGTTTCTTGGCTGATGCTAGACGGCGAATCTTCAAAACTGATGTTCGGTATCAGTGTCTCAAAGTAGTGCTGTGCATCGATGGCTTGGCGAGTTTGGTATAATTTTCGTTGATCACCGATGAGTCGATTCAAAACACCGAGTACTGTGTCTATCGTGATTTGTCTTTGGATGTAATAGGTATCATTAGATTTAAGTTTTTGTGATGATCCAACAAATGCCCTCCCCTTCTTAGGCAACGGTTCGTTGTTCGTTCCTTCTAAGAATGAGTTACGCCAGCTCGACTCGTAATCGATTGTGATATTCATTGCGCTGCGAAGTAGATTGCAAAGCTTGATTGGGGCTCTGACTGAGCTGACTCGGGGAGACGTTTTATACGCATCATCGTATCGCTATCGTTGTAATCTACTTCTATCTCATCGACATACATATACGATCTGGCTTGCCTTATATTAAGCGTGGCAATCTTGTCCAGTGTGGCTTTTACTAGAACAGATATAGCATCACCATTTAGCAGAATTCCCGCCTCACCGATATTAAATATAGTTCCCTGTCTAACATAGTTCTCATGGAACGTGGCAACTGGTGTAGCAGAAGGGTCGAGTGACTGTATATACGCTTGAATTAACTTAGCTATCTCTTCACCTTGACCATCCTCCACGGTCATAGCCGCCCGATCAAACTTGTGATCCAGGGAGATGAACTGCAGCTGCTCGATACCAATTGAACCGTATCCATGATATTCAGTATCACCAAACGTGGTTTTGGAAAAAAACGAAGAACTATCACGCGGCCCGGCCTGGCCGAATTGTTCGTAATTGCCGTTTCCTAGCTGATCAACAAGATCTTCTACCAGCAAAGGACTTGTTCGTTTAAATTGACATGACGGGATAACATATCCTCGGATCAATCCTGTCATCGAAACGAGCACCTGATCTGCGTTTTTATCATTTGCATGGTGCAGATCGAATGCCTGTTCTCTAAATAGGTGATGTCTGAGACAATTCTGGCTTATGTAGAGGGGATTTTCTTTAAAGTCTATATCACTGGCTTCTTTCTTATATTTGAATCCAGTGTCTTTTATTTTGCCGGTTAAGTTCGTGTAACCCCTCAACTTGGGCATAGTGTGATTATCAACATTCTTACCCTCATTGCTCAGTGCCGTTGGGCCATTCCAATTGACAACACCATGACCTTTCGCGATGATTTTGAAATCAACGCTTTTTATACCGCCTATTTTTTCCAACTTATTACTCCGAGTTGTAAGATATCTGTGCCGGAAACGACTCCGACGGCTTGTTTGTCGCAGACCACGTAGTAATAAGCGTGCGTATGCCTGGCTTGCTCTCCCCCGACCTTCTTTAGATCGGACGGTGTATAACTTAGATAGACCGGATACTGGGGAAATCTGGCCTTATCCAAAAGCAAATAATCCTTGTAAGCTTTTTTTCCACCAACAATAGTGTGATGTTTCCTCTGCATATAAGACAGTAGATTCTTGTTGCTATCCCCGTATCCCTCGATCCGCTCACAGGCTTCTGTGAGACTATCGTAGTGGTCAGCCGTATCAATATCGTAGGCATAGTCATCATGATAGATAAACTGTAAGCCAGGCTCAACCGTGCAGAGCGCGAGCTGTACAAAACGGCTATCACCGCGTAATGACGATTTACTGAGCCGAATCTCGGTGTCGGAATTCTTCTGTGAAGTCGCGATATACTTTGGCTCACTCAGTTTGCTGGCGATAGTGTTGGCACTGTTTTGTACTGATAACAGCAAGTCTGATTCAAGAGCGATTTGTGCTGTAGAGTCTTTGTAGAACTCTCTGTAGATCTGATATAGCTCAGGCAACGTAAATATGACGTCGTCTGCTAGCGCGTTACGTAGATGCTGATACCATGCCTTCGTAGAGGCAAGGCTGTGCATAGAAGCGAGAAATCGTGCGTTAGGACCTTTGTCTTTTCCAGCCTGTATGTGCTCTGGCACGGCAATAACAAGAGTATTGGTTTTTGTATTGGTTCCGAATCGATCTAGGCGACCCAGTCGCTGCAGAGTGTTTTCCGCTGTCGTCAGTTCACTCACCATGTGAAAACAGCTGATGTTGAGTGACGCCTGAACTATCGGACCACTTCTCAGTACTTCATATTCACCATTTCCGCCCGATTTGAAACACTCTAAGACCTGGCTAAATAATTGTGCTTTATCCGATCGCTTGAATCGTGAATGGAACAGAATGACATTCTCGTCTAGGTAGTTCTTCAGATACGCCGTCTGTGCGGTTTTTGCGGTGTTGCTGATAACAAAGGTGGATTTTTCATGAGGTGCGTACAGAGGACTGGTGTCGTCCGTGACTCCATCCGGTAGCGTAGAGAATTCGATTTTGTATTGTGAGGTATTGAATGAAGGCATCTCCACAACATCTTGCTCATCAATATCAAGAATGTGCTGTAGATAGGTGTAATATGGAGTTGCACTGACTAGTAAAGCGTTCGGCCCTGAATCCAAATCCTTCTTACAGTTGACGAGTTCAGCCAATAGAAGATTAAACGCTGGAATTTGAATGTACTCGTGATACTCATCAAACACGACGTGTGATGAGAGATAGTCAAGCAGCCTGTCTGCGTTGTTGTGGCTTACGATGGCACCGAGTATTTGATCAATCGTGGTGATAACGATATCGCCGTTACAGTAGCTGTCCTCAGGTGTGGGATTTTCATAAGAATTTGTGCACTTGTACTCGCCGGTCAATAGCTCGATATTAGTATCGGGTAAGTAAGTATTGTCTGATCCCGCGCGCAACTCTGAGAATATGCCCTGGCAAATTTGTACTCGCGGGCAAATCCATATGATCTTTTGAGCATTAGTGAGACTGGCCCACTCGAGCGCTATTTTGGTTTTTCCACATCCGGCAGCACCGGCCAATACCTTCAGGTACTTGTTGTCGCGTACAAGTTCCTGTGCAATCTGAGCTTGTTTTGTGGTTCGATCAGATTCAGGAAATCGCTGTAAGCAGGAATCAATCTGCGACCGCAGAGCTTTCGGATTAGCACTACTCTGATTTAGTTTGCGTTGGACAAATTCATCGAGCGTACGTTGTAATATGTGCTCATCAAGCTGATTAGCGGTAAGTGATGACACCCATCGATCGGCGCTGATGACACATGAGCGAATAATGTTTGCAGTTGAATTATTTTTGGAAGCTTCCCGATATTGTTCCAGCTTAGGCCCATCACGACGATACGTTTTGTATGCAGGTAGGTCTAGGCCATCCAATTCATAGGCATAATCAACATGGTCGACTTGTTCGAGAAATGTATTCGTTAAAAGCGAATTATCTGAAACCATGTAGGATTTCTCGAGAGAGACAATGGCTTTGATCAGTTGTAAAGTATCGTCGATCAGACGATCCACATCATCCACTTTACGGTAGATGTCGCCATACTTACTAAATTCCACTTTTGAGTTTCGGAACGGTTTTGCATGGTGCCAGTGAATGACATGTTTAATGGTGTGTTTTAATGGTGTGTTGAGTGCCTTTAGGGATCGGTCGTCAATAAGCTGGTACAGCAGTACCGAAACTTCGTTATGTGTTGGGTGCTTGTCGAAGCTGAACGTACCGGTGTTGATATGTTGGCCGTCAGTAGATACAAACGTTTTGTTTCTTGGAGCGGTTACCCATTGTTGAAATGGAGTATCTAACTTACCCAGATCATGATATGCGCCCGCAACAAATGTTGCTTTGATAGTAGCCCCATAGTTTTGATTTTTGCCATAAAATCTTTTGCAAATCTCCCGCGCTACGTACCCTACCGCAAACGAATGCTGGTCCAGTCGTTGTTGCTTCGTGTTCGCGATTGGGAATTCTATTGCCATTTGGCCCCTACCCGTTTACTTGAATTGAAAAGCTACTTCTGTGCGACCAGGTAATTCTACTCTGATTCATTGCAGAGCTCGCAGTTTATTCAAGCATGGGCAACACAAGCTGGCCATGAGATTTCTCTGGATCGTTAACATTGAGCGACGCCTTACTAATCTCGTAATTGGCCTCTGCGCAAAGTGGATCGTGTGTGCCCAAACTAATTTGAAACAAATGCCAGATTTTGCGGTTAGTTCTACTGATGGGCTCTACAACGCCCATCGGTAGATAATTAATCAATGTTGAGGATAGAGGTATGGATATCATGAATAACGCTGGATCTGGAAAAACAATAAGTGAAGCATCAATTCTTAAAGAAAATAGAAAGAATATCCAATTGGTTATAGCTTTCTCTATAGTGACCCTCTTGGGGGCGGCACTATTCGGATATTGTATTTTGTATGTAGAATGGATCGGGAAAATGCCTATGTATTTTGGAGTGATATTTTCGGTGTCTGTTTGCTTTTTTTGTTTTGTGGGAGCGGCAAAATTGCATCGGCAGCACAAGAAAATCGAGTCGTTATCGAAAGGCGGTGAGGTTGCATTGGATGATATAGCTGGTAGCGAATGGATTGGTTTGGATAAGGTTCTTCAGAACGCACAACAAATATGAAAATAATCTACTTCCGCTGTAGTGCCCAAAGCTGTCATTCGCCAATTACACATCCGCCCAGATCAGCTAAACTCACGTATAGCCAGCGTGTGCGTATAGCAGCCGACTGTACGATCGGAAGTTCTTCGCTGTATATGATCAGTCTATTTAATGCGAGAAAGTAGTTATGATACCTATTGATGTGCCTGAGGGTTTTTCGCCATTGTTTCGGTCAAGCCCATTTCTTGATGTTATTGGGCCCTTGTTTAGCCAAGGTGCCGGAGAGGATTTAGTCATTGGGCTACGTATTGATTCTAAACATGCCAATGCACGAGGGCTTGCCCATGGAGGGGTGCTATCGACGTTGGCCGATATTGCCTTAGGCTATACAATGGAGGCAGCATCAAAGAAATCAGTTTCATTGGTGACAGCTAATCTTACGCTTGACTATGCGGGGTCGGCTAAGGTTGGTGACTGGGTCGAGGCAGAGGTTGATATTCAGAAGATTGGTTCGAGGCTAGCTTTTGCTAATGCATATTTAAGTGTCGTATCAAAACGAATTGTTCGTGCTAGCGCTGTATTTCTTGTAGTTGGGAGATCAGACTGACGAATGACTAGCCGATCACTAGATTGATAAATAAGGGCGTTAAGATAGATGAATACAATTCTTATTAGCACGGACGGGTAAATACGATAGCGTTATTGGCAGGCGATGGCGCTTCATCACTAATGACTGCTTAGTGTGTAAGCTTGCCAGTAAATAGCACGGTTAAATGTAGTCGGTTAATAAAGTTGGTAACTATCGCCGCCAGCAGCCCACTCTTTCTACAGCGCAAATACAGCAACGACTGAAAAGAGTTGGTAACTATATTGATGTGATGCGCCCTGGGATGCCGAAATCGTGCAAATATAGTTGGTAACTTATCTGGTTTGCTGTCGAACTGCGTATTTCCGCTTTAAGCCCTTTGCTGTCATTCGTACGAGACTTTTGAACGTCAGCTGCAGGGATTACTTGAGCCCCATTATAAGGTGCCTGTATCAAGCGCCCCCCCCCCCACATTGTTGCGCTATCGCTGCATTACCTCGATTGACACGATATCTCGAGCTGGGAACTTCGTAAATATTAACGCTGAGCGAAATATTTGCGAGGTATAAACCTCACAAGTAATTTCGTAAATATTTCCTACTTCCTTTACGCTAATTTCTTTACATCCGAATTTTCTGAGTGGAGTACTAGATGGCATAGAAACGTTCAAGTCTCCTTCACTCGGTCGATATCGACTAACGTAGCCTTCTATCAATCTAAATCTTGAGGCTTCATAGCTCAATCTTTGTCGGTCTTTTGGATGAGTTTTAGTTGAAATTTTGAAGCCGTATAACAGTGTATCTCGCTCTCCAAAATCCAAATGCACGGTGTACCCTTCCCAGAAAAGCTGGTTAACAAATCCACTCCCTTCAACAAAAGAATGACGACGACTACTCGAGTGTGCCGTCCCATACCAGGATTCTACCTGTTCAACGCTGTTTGGAATAATTGTTATGGGTGTTTCTGGTTGTACGGAAAGCGTATTCGCTAAATACTGCGTTACTGTGTTTGCAGGTACTATGACTGCTTTTCCATCATCTACAGCGCGCAGTATGCCGACAAAATTGGCATCTCCATACGCTCTTCGTACTTTGTATATATCATCGGAAACCAGACTGGTTAAACCGTAAGTGTCAAGTGGTGGCGAAACAAATACAGCAGCACCGCTATCTCCCTGCACTACATTTGAGGACGGGGATAGCTCCTTGATTATCGCCGATGACGCATCCAAATGTAATTCATTCAGCTTGACGACCTCTGCACCACCTGCGGGGGAGCTTATCCGAATATACCAATATTCTCTTTCATCTGATGAAGGGTTAGAAAATACTCGATCCGCAACCGATCCGTAAGCCGGACAATGCCTCTTAGCTGTAACGTAGTATTTGTACGTCTCAGAGAGCTTCAGCAGGGCTAGGTCTGAAATTTCATCGACCGGGAGTAACATTTCTTTTGCAAGCCTTCCATCAAACACACGGCCGATTTGATTGCTAACGGAAAATTTGGTAGTTTCTTGCGATCTCGAGACCACGTGCGCCGCTGTCAAAACGTAACAGTGTTTGCCTAGTGCAAACGCATACCCTGAGCCAGTTTGGCCACCTCCGCGTACTAACACACTATCCGCTATCGCTACACCACCCAACAGCATTAGCGGCAGGATTAAGAGTGGCAACCCATGGATGGATATAGTAATGATAACCTTCCTTAGATTAATAACGACAGTTTTTCTTAGCATTCCTGCTGTAATACCTTCCGTGGTAAGTGCTGAATTGGTTGGTGAACTCAAAGAAGAGTATAACTCGGAATCTCCCGTCTTTGGGAGAGAAATGCGTGGCATTTGGCTCGGTAATCCAGCCGACACCGTTAAGCTCGGCGGAATCTCCGCCTATATTCCAGAACCTTATATCGACTCAAAGATTTGTTTCCAAGCGTTGACTCGTGATGCGCTATATCGTGTTTCCGGCCATCTGACTCTCAATAAATCGATCGGACTGACACCGTATCGCATCAAAGGATACGAGAAATCGGAGTACATCAATCTCTTGTCGAAATACAAGCAAATTGATTTCGCCCCGCTATTTTTTGTATCACCTGACTGCTCTAATCCGGAGGCACTTCTGGTGGCTTCAACATCCAAAACAAGAGGCCCGTATCTGAACTTTGCATTCAATACACGAGGAGGCACAGTTTTGGGTGCGACACTGATTAATACGGCAATACCGAATTCTGTAAAGGATGCACAGTGTCAGTCCTCAAGCGCAGCCCGCCAGGTTGCGTTTGATGTAATATGTTCATTTGATTTCAGTGTTGATTCATCACAGGATAAATCGATAGAGTTGCAAGTGTCTTTGAGGTCCAAACCTCGGGGCGCTCCGATACGAATTGACGACTTTTCTGTTCGGCTTAAATAATGCGATTCTTGTTTAATGAGTTTCTGCTCAGAAATATTGTCACCTACACTGCAGCCACGCTCACCAACATCAAACGCCTAGTCCCCCTTCTCGCGTTACCATTTTTAGTCACAACATTGCTTTTCGGATTGCCAGCCCCTTCTACTTTGGTCAGTTATCGAGGAATAACCGAATCCGTAGATATCACAACGACCTCGCCGTCTCTCAACGAAATATATATTGAGTCAGCATACGATCTTATTAGTGAGAGATGCGTGTCAGATATAACGCTCGTCCCTGAAACTGATGCCGTCGCTTCATATTCCAGACGCTCAGGCGGCACACTGGATATTTTCCTTGATCAAAACTGGTCGGCGATGGGTAACACCGACATCACGTCACCCAAAGAGGATTATTGGAATTTTTCTATAGGTGATCGTAAGCGTGATTGTCCAGTACCCACAATGGTTCGATTACCAGCCTCCGGTTTCCTTAATATCGGCTCAGAAAACACAGCGTCCCCAAATCTAAACACCATGCTAGCTTTACATCATGATCTAACCATTAGCGCTCGATCAGTGGGTAAGTTATTCGGATTTATTCCACTCGATTTCGGACCATTCAAATCTGGGCAACTTTACTTCGTGGAAAGTGTGGCCCTTCCTGCAGGCTCACGTTTAGCCTCTGTTGTTGGATTTGATGAGAAACCGACAATTTGGTGGGGTTGGGTTGATGCGAGATTTGACGCTAAAAGTTCTGGTTCTGATGATTCTATGCAACTATTTGCATCTGCAAATGCTTCAAAGCTAGAAGTATTCGCACCAGCGCCTCAATTAACCTTAAGCCACACAGAGGGTTCCGTGCGGTCAACTCAGGATTCGCCCGTCGCGCTCAAACCAGACATATACTCCTTATCTTCAAGTGCGAGATTGCTTCGTGATCCGAACTTGCAATGGCTCTATGCTTTACTAGCTGCAGCGATATTGATATCCCAGCTTTTCCCTCGTTTGCAGTCGAGCAAGCCCGACAACTCTTAACGTGATCCTTAGTTTTACATCCAATTCGTCAAACGTTCGAATTGTTTTTTTAAGTACTGCAGAAAAACGAATATCGTAAAAGCAGACGGTCACGATCCGGTAGTGTAAGACAGGAATTGGCCGACTACTGACGGTCGGAAACCCCAGAATTGCTGGGAATAGTTACCATCTTTATTGTAAAGTTACCGACTTTATTTGTAAGTTACCAACTTTGTTAACACGCTACATTAAATTCACTTAACCACAGATCAGCGAACGGCAAGTGTTGGCCGACTGCTGCCCAAATCCGCACCAAGGAATTATCTACAACATCAGCTATCAGGAATGACTCGCAGTTCATTTAACAATAAGTGATTGACCACACCCAATGCCAAAAACTGCATTTTTTCATCTATCTCCTCACTACGAGGATCACCCTCTTCAAGATGCTGAGCTTCAACTCGTAACTCTGAAAATTGCTTTGTCAGTTTATAAACTGACTGCGTGACAGTCATGACATCTTTTTTTTGTTTAATCATAAGTCACTCATTGATATGCTGATGTTGACCGACTGCTGCAGAACTGACAATGCAATAGTAGCGTAGGATATTGCTGCATCCTATTGCCTGGTCGACAGACGCAAGGGTGCCCAAAGCCGACATTTTAGTTTGGGTACAGATAGAATGGAGTGCTACTTTAAGTAAAACGTAAAGATGGGAAAAGATGAACTCACGAAATACCTTTCGACCATCCGACTACGTAGTGGCTGTGCAAGATTGTGCAGAAGGATCAAACTCTCTTAAATCTGGCTGTATGATCCGTGGTACGGCATTCTGTATCCGAAAGAATACTTTCATGACCGCAGGCCATGTCATTGATGTTGAAAACCAGGGTACTCTTTCTCTAATAAAATCCGGTCTTCATCCAGTACCAGTAAAAGAAATATACCACTACCCAGATATAGATGTAGCAATCCTTGAGGCAGATATAGAGAGTGCTGATCCAGTAAAATTCTCAATTGAAAAACTACCGCACTTAGCACAGGTAGCTACGAATGGATTCCCTTATGCATACGATAATTGTTTCGATAAAATCAACTTGCGATCATTCAAAGGAGACATTGTAGGCATATGTCAATTCTCTAGGTTCTTGGGAAGTCCTTGGATCTACGAGTTATCCTTTAATTGTGATCGTGGTTTGAGTGGTGCGCCTCTGTGGGAAGTTAAAGGAGCAAGTGGCCCACCAGTTGTGCATGGTGTGATAATAGGCAATAGAGCCACTGAAATGACTGTTTTAAGGGAAGAAGAAATTGAAAAGGATGGCAAACATACCTCAACGTATGAAAAGATTGAATCTATGAGGCTTGGTGTAGCTGTAACGTCATTTCAACTAAGCACTATTACTATCCCACGAACAAACACTACGCTGGAGAAATTGCTCAGCAGCGATGGATTGCTAATCTAAATTCGTTGGATGGGTCCGCTTTTGGCCGTTCAGCGCCGGTTGAGGCACGCCGCTGGTCAATTTCAAGGCACTTGACCCTACTTGTTTGCATCCCTATCTACAGTCCTGTACTTGATTGTATTTCTGAAGCACGAGCAATTACGATGTTCAATTGTTCAGAATCTAGAGTTAACTCAGCGGCAGCATAAAA
>CALDTK010000049.1 GCA_937924035.1 uncultured Saprospiraceae bacterium
AGGATTGGTGACGTTCTGACTATCAATAGGTCAGCGACTATTAAAACATACGAGGAATGTCCATTCAAATTCACCTATGGAGATAGGCTGTGTGCGGCCGCTCATCGCAGAGACGAGAATCTTATACAGTTATACAGAGACCCGATACTAATAGCTGAACAACAAGAAGGGGGCACTATCGTCAACGCTGTAAAGGATGCTTGTAAGGTGAATTCAATACCTTATGAAAGGATAAAGCTAGAACACCAATATTCTACTAATTTGATTTTCAAAATAGGTGACACGCGTATTATTTTCCGATACGGCGGAGGCGCAATGGCAAAGGTAGCGTGCGGGCCAGTACAAATGATGTCTCTGTATGAAGCGTTTTTCAATAATCTACCTAATAAAACACGTAGGGGCCTGAGAACAAAATCATGAAGTTCGGCTCTCGTGAAGTGGATGGTAAGAACCCTGGGAGACGACAGTAAGTCAATTCCATTCATCACGGTTTTCAGCGTGTTCAACGTCGAAAACACCACCGGCCTACGCGATGACTATATACACGTAGAAGAACTCACAGGCGAGCCCACTACCATTGATGATCAAAATGCTACAAAGAAGTCAATTGCTGAGAAATTAGCGGGTTTCTTCACCTGAAACATCAAAATAAAGTTCCTCAACTGCACGAATGGTGTCTTGCTGCACGCCACCACCCAACCCGCCGAGACTACCGAAGCCGTTGTCGCTACCGCCAATTTTCTCGAAGGGATTATGTAGTGGGTTAATTGGATCACTCTCTGGATGTACTTTCCGAAGATCTGGGCCATTGACGTTCTGCGGGACAGGTAGCTCTTGGATCACTTTGTCCTCTTGTGCTGGGCCATCACCCATCGCGTGAGCGTCAGAACCAACTGCGAGGGCGAAGACGGCCGCAGGCAGTGTTAAGATAATACCTTTTGCGTTTATCATACTAGGTTCCTTCTTTCTTTTTACAGACTATCGGGAGCGGGGTGTATAAATTACCTGTTCAGCCAACAACGCCTTACCGTTGTTACTGTACACAACATGATCACTCGTTGATCCCCACAATATATTATTCAGACCCATCGTAAAACTCGAGTCACTATTGCTACCCTGCATACTATTGTCTTCAGGAATTTCAGCATTGGTTGTCATCTGATCGCCTCCGGTAGAGGCAACACCTAATTCTAGAGATTCAATCATCGTGTTAGGCATTGAGCGAACTCCCTCAGGAAGCACTACGTTAGCACTAGGGTCGCTTGATTTGGAGGATTCAGGTTCTATCACTAGAACTTCCAAATCCTCTACCAGCCTTATTTTGGGCTGCTGTTCCTCTTCCAGTAGCTTTAAAGCTTCAGATGCCCAATCCGCGTGTGAGTCCATCATTGCGGTCTGCGCAAAATAAAACACCGCTGCGTTATTCTTTACCGTTGGGGTCTCAGCAACCGCTTCAGACCTGCCGTCGAAAACCTTCATGTACTGTTGGGAAGTAAGGCCCGAAGCTCCAAAATTTAACTCGATTGGGGAATCGGAAGCCATTGCATCATTAGCACCAGTCGAGAGAGCTGAAAACGCAATTAATAAGCCTCCACACAACGATGCAAACGTACCGGTAGTGACTTCGCACGATGGGTTGGGCGGACTCGGCGGTGGTGGTTTTACACACCTTTTGTATTCTGCAAATTTACCGTTGAGCTCATCGGTCAGAGAGTGCAGCAAACCGGCTCTCTCGTTGCCAGGGCACCGATATTTTTTGCCGAGACAATTGGCTTCACTAATCAAATTGAGCATAGAGTTCGCGAGACCTTCAGAGAAAGCAGGCTTGCCGTTCAGTGTACCGGTTTGACTAAAGGCGGTGGAAACTGAGCGAAGTATGTACACGCGACTGATATAGCCATTCTTAAAGTCGGTCATAAACTCATCGTTATAATCTTTAAGCGGGCGTTTACGTTCCGTGGCGTTAGCCTCATACTTGTACCAGTTTTCGACATTTTCTAGATGCCAAACCAATGGGAATTCAAAAAGATAAGCTGTGTGGATCATGATATCTGCGAGGTAGTCACAACGTACGCCACTCCAACGACCCTTTAAGTCCATGTAAGCTTCGGTCGCGTAATCCTTGTAGGCGGATAAGCACAGGTCCCTTTTAGACTGACACTCTCCAATCGCTTGTGAATATTTACATCCATCTGTGCACAATGCTTTTAATTCTCTGACGGCATCATCATGTGTTGCTTCAAGATGCTGGAGATTTATAAAGTGTTGGGTCCCATGGTCGAAATCGAATTTCTTGTACGCCATGTCATAGAGCCATTTGTTAATGATTCCTTTGGCTGTGGTGAATCTGAGGTGTTGCGTTAAGTTGGAATAATCGGGCGGTCTCATGTCGTTAGCTTCCTTTCGGGTGAGCTTGAAAACTTCTGGTAGGTCATGACACCGTAACAGCAAATATGTTTAAAGACAAATAGTTAAAGCGACACAACGACACACGTTCTCATAATATAGGAACGCGACTATTCGGGTTCCTATATTGTGAAAATCAACGCAGACAACGAAAAGCCGACGCCTCAAACACAGGCGTCGGCTACGGTTACCAGCTCCAACTGCCCACGCATGTCAGCGAACCGCCATTCACGGTCAGGCCAAGATCCGAAGCAACGCCAGGGTAAAAGGCGTTAGAGGGGTAGTAGGGAAGAATACCGACGTTACCCGCGCCGGCCTCGATGGTGGCGTTTTTGCGCACTACCGAATGAGGTTTCGGAAATTCCACACAGAGTTTTGGATTGCCGATGAAACCCTCCCAGCCTGTGATTTCAGAGTTGTTGATCGATAACAGCGAAGCATTGTTAACTACAGAGGCCAAAGCTGTGGCGAAAGCTTCGGTCATACCTTCACCGATCGCTTCGATGAAGGTGTTGTATGCCTCCTCTGGCGAGGCCGCTTCACGTATTGCTTCAGCTGATGCCTCCGACGTTTCCAGCACAGCAGCATTAAGTTGCTTCATCGCCAGTTGCGTCGCTTCGGCCAAAGCGGCGTTGTTAATGTTTTTCATGTAAAAGCCCTATAAAAATACAAAGAATAAACCTTAAACCCCTTGGCATGCTCCCCAAGGGAATGAATTACCCGGACATGACCCCGGGGTGTTTCGTGCAGCACAGGACCGAGCTTAAGGACTAAAAATGTTTACATCAAATATGATGGTAGAGTTGTGAATGGTATTAATATAGTGGGAATAGAAGTCGCTTTGTTCTAACTAACTGAGAACGACAACCAGCGCCACTATCGTCCATGCGACAACACAAAGTGATATCGACTTAACAATATAAAAACGAAACCTGATGATAGAAAAGGGCTAATAGACATCAGGGGGCAGCCACAACGACTGGCACTCGTAACAACGATATTACGATGAAGCGTTCACAATTTCATGAGAGCGATTGATAACTGTCAATTATTCGCAAATCCACGTGAAGCACCGAATATGGGTTGGTCAACATCTGTGACTATGGCATTGAACTCCTTATCTCAGAGAACAAGCTCAGTGCCAGTAACTACCAGTCCTGGATTATTACGATGAGGTGCTCATCAGGTCTTAGATGATGGTATAGATTGTTTGCGCCGCTAGTGATGTAGCTGTAGGTTTCGGACCACTAGATTAGTGCTAAAAATCCAGATAATACGTACCAAGCAAACTATCCCGGACCGATATACAAGCTTGTGATGGTAGGGTGTTTACTAGTGCACGTCTCTTGCTTAACTAATAATATTCTATCCATTTCCATTGCAGACAGAACAATTTCCAACATAGATTTAATGACCTCTATATTCTTAGAAAAGACTATCCACTCTGAGTTATTTTCCCCGTCACATGGCGTAGATTGCTGCCACGGCCCCTGAAGGTAAAAATAATATTCCTCACCGCCTAGTTTCTCGAATATGGACGAAACAGCGACTACTTTGTTTTCCCCACGTGCAATAGCTGAATAACATATTAGGCATGTTAGGAACGGCACACAAAGTATTTTAGTGGTTTTTCTAATTGCATTATGATCAGCCATATTGTGTTTATCCCACTTACAATGTTTGTTCCGGCATTATACCGAATTGATTCATTAATATGAACGCTTCGCTACCAATGCATGTGTTTTCCCACGGTGAATGACAGTCTGTATGCGTCACTCGCGCTCAGAGTCAAGGCTGCCCTCCGGCTTGCGGCCTTGACGCTAACGCCCATCGCACCGCCTTGTGTATTTTCATTCATCCGTTTGGAAATACCACTCATGGCAAAAC
>CALDTK010000050.1 GCA_937924035.1 uncultured Saprospiraceae bacterium
CGCAGGTGTCGAACCGGCAGCACTGCCTAAGTCTACCATCGCTCCATCACTTGGGAATCGAAAAAGTGGAGAAGGCTCAGGATACTGGTTCTCACTCATAAGCATCTGCCCACGAATAGCGCCCGAACCTGCATCAAGCGTATGAACGTTTGCGTAGATGTCACCATCCAGTAACTGCTCAACATCTGCTGCAGCCAAGGTAAACTGGTTGAGCACTGGATTTAATATAGCAGTTGTTTGAGCACTGTCAAGAATGATTTCCAATGGAGTCAAAATTCCTCCCGTTGCTCCAACGGTAGCCGTGTGCAAATGAGCGCCACCTACGATGGCAGTATCTACCGCCGAGCTAAGGTCTGTAAACGATCCAGAAACTACTAGATCAGTACCATAAACCTCTCCATGAAGATGGCCCGTTCCGGCACTCAAGCCTTGCATACCGGTATAAGGCACCGTTACATCAGGACTTAAAACACCATGCGTAACATTTGTAGCTAGTGGTCCAATCTGACCTCTAAGTTCTCCTGAAGGAAAAGCTTGGCTATGGATATTGGTATACACCGTGCGTAAGATCAAAGAATCGATCATTCTACTCGATACGGGGAAGTTGTTATTCTCACGGAAGAAAACTCCATCGGTGGCGCCAACTGAAGCTCCAGATAAAAGTGTTTCGATGATATCTCCTGTTCGACCAGGAACATTGCCATGCAAATGAGATCCACCCGCAACGTTGGGATCAAATCCACCATCGAGGTTATTGAAGCTTCCAGAGAAAACTACTTTATCCGCGTAGAGTTCTCCCATCATTGCACCGTTGGCCAGTGAAAAACCAGAGGAGGGTACAGTCTGACCTGCGGACATGATGCCATGAAGAATCACGTTAGCACGAGGAAGAATTTGCCCACGGATTTCACCTGAAGGATAATTAACCGTGTGCACGTTGTAATACAGTCCGCCAAAGCGCATTGCTGTGGCTTGGGCCTGAGAAATAAACCTTAAGTTTTCTCCTGGAACAAGAGCTGTAAATGCTGTAAATTCTTGGAAGCTTACCGTTTCAGAAATTCCGCCTGACTGACCTGCAAAACCGTCATGGATGTGCATCCCACCAGCAATATTGACATCAATTTGTCCGGAAAGACCTATTAGCAGTCCGGTCGATTCAATTCTATCAGTGTAGTACTCTGTGATGATATCTCCGCTTCCCTGTGAATTTGTACTTGGTACAGCTTGACTACCCGTAAGAGAAGAATGGAAAGCACGCTTACACTCGTGATATAGGCGGCTATCTAGAAATTCAACACCTGTTGGAGTTGCCCACCCCGCTCGCGTTCTAAATCTTCTGCGTAAACCAATCTGAGCGTTTACATCGGCTAAAGCTGTCTGAAGAGGAACCACTCCACTTGTCCCATTGGCTTCGCGCTCTTCTTGTAGCGGGAATAAAGTTAGGCCCGTTGTCGGTGGAGATGGGTTGATGAACTGAACATATGGAACAAGCGGGATCGCCAGTAAATTTGCATTCCAGTCATTGTACGAACCTGACACGGAGATCGAATCCTCAAAGGCAACTTTCTCAGCCATGATACGCATCACGCTTTGCGCTAAGGGAAATGCGGTTGGCAAATCGTAAGAAACGTAGCTGAAATAAACGTTGTTATTGAAAGCAACCAGCTGTCCTCTGATCTCGCCTGAAGGATTATCCTCGGTGTGGACATTGACGTAAACACGACGCTCTTCCATCGCTTCAACAAGGGTATCAAGACCGCTGCCAAGCGAAAACGTATTGTTGCTCGCTTCGAAAACACCCTCGCGATTGTTAGCACCCATAGTCGGTGTTAGTGTAATCGCAATCGGCCCGTTCTGTCCGAAATAGCCAATATGGAGGTGCGTTCCGGTGCCCCCTACTGGAGAAAGTGGACTATCAAGTTCGAATGATCCTGTAATGGTCAAGTTGTTATCGGTAACTACTGCCATGAGGCCGCCAATACCATCTGTAAGCACGGGACTATTCTGCTGATCTCCATACATCATCGCATCGAAGACGTCATTTACAACATCTCCAGTCACGTTTACGATTTGACCGCGAACTTCTCCTCCAGCCCAGTCAAGGGTATGCACATTGACATAGGTTTGCCCACCGTCAAGAAGGGCTTGGAAATTGGGAATATCTCCAACAAAGTAGGTCGTATCAACAAAATTCGCACTGAAATCATTAGGGTCTTGCACGATCCGGATGGGAAGAAGGACAGGCCCATTTTGACCGATGTAACCACTATGAATGTGAGCTCCACCCGCAAGGTCAAAATCAATCGGACTTGACAGATTAGCTATATCTCCAGAGACTTCTAGAGAGTCACCATCGAGCGTCATCTCAACAAGACCTTCGGCATATGTAGTTGTAGAAGGGACTTCTTGGTGACCGGAGACTAGGGTAACGTATTCGGACTGAGCATGCACGGCCGTTAGGCAAAAGCAGCAAAGTGTAAGTAAGGGGAGTAGGAGTCTGAACATATTCTAGGAGATTTTTGCCCCTCGAAAGTACGACGCTCAAACAACATGGTGAATTTTCATAATCTATGGAATTCGATCTAGTTTGCTGTGCAACAAAAAAGCCCATAATCGACAGGCGATTATGGGCTTTTAGTTTGTCCTATTGGGAGATTCTAGATCAATTTTTCCAATAGACTTTCTAGGCTCACCTTGCCTTTGACGTGCATCGCAACTTCCGAAATTGGCATACGAATTTGCTCTAATGTATCGCGATCACGAACGGTTACTGCATCGTCCTCTAAGCTCTCGAAGTCTACCGTTACACAATAAGGCGTTCCAATTGCATCTTGACGGCGGTAACGACGCCCAATCGCATCTTTTTCGTCGTATTGGCAAGGGAAATGAAGCTTCAACTTGTCAAAGACTTCTTTAGCTTTATTCGTTAACTCTTCGCGATTTTTAAGGAGTGGAAGCACTGCAACTTTCACGGGGGCAAGTGGCGCAGGTATCTTCAACACCGTTCGGGTAGAATCTTTTCCATCAGCATCAGGTACAGTTTCTTCTTGCAGGGCATTTGCCATCACCGCAAGGAACATTCGGTCACAACCGATTGAAGTTTCGACCACGTACGGTACGTAGCTTTCGTTGGTTTCAGGATCGAAATATTGTAGCTTTTTACCTGACAACTCTTGGTGAGCTGTAAGGTCAAAATCAGTACGTGAGTGAATTCCTTCTAACTCACGGAATCCGAATGGAAATTCAAATTCGATGTCAGCGGCAGCATTCGCATAATGTGCGAGTGCATCATGGTCATGAAACTTGAGCTTTTCTGAGGGGTGGCCAAGGGAAAGGTGCCACTTCATACGAGCTTCTTTCCACTGTTCGTACCAGTCGATTTCTGTGCCTGGCTTCACGAAAAATTGCATTTCCATTTGCTCAAATTCACGCATCCGGAAAATGAACTGACGGGCAACGATCTCGTTCCTGAAGGCTTTACCGATCTGAGCGATTCCAAAAGGAAGCTTTTGACGAGTCGACTTCTGTACGTTAGAGAAGTTAACGAAAATACCTTGGGCTGTCTCAGGGCGGAGGTAAATTTTACCTGCATCACCTGCAACTGCACCAAGTTGCGTCGAAAACATCAAGTTAAATTGACGCACTTCGGTCCATTCACGAGAACCACTGTCTGGACAAGCAATTTCTAGTTCTACGATGAGATCGTAGAGCGCCTGCATGTCCCCTGCGGTAAGAGCCTCGCCCATGCGTTTGAGTGCCGAATCGGCTTTTTCTTGATAGCCCATAACACGACCATTAGTAGCGCGATACTGAGCCTCATCAAAGCTTTCGCCAAAACGTTTGGCGGCTTTCTTTACTTCTTTGTCAGCTTTCGCCAAAACCTTCTCTGCGTATCCTTCAATAAGCTGATCGGCACGATAGCGCTTCTTCGACTGTTTGTTGTCGACCAATGGATCATTGAACGCATCAACGTGGCCCGATGCCTTCCATACCTGTGGATCCATGAAAATAGAAGCATCCAAACCAACGATGTTGGCATTGAGGCGCGTCATTGCTTCCCACCAATAACGCTTGATGTTGTTTTTCAATTCTACCCCATAAGGTCCGTAATCATAGGCCGCTGAGAGGCCATCGTAGATTTCTGAACTCTGGTATACGAAACCGTACTCCTTGCAATGAGAGACGAGGGTTTTAAAGTCGGGGTTTGCCATGACGAAGTTTCTTGAACGTTACCAATTAGGCCGCGAATGTAGGTACCTCAACGGAGCTAAACACACAATACACATGGAATCACTCAGCGGCTATTCTCTATCTTACTTTTTAGCCTTATGAATGAGTATCCAGGCCAAGTACAGTTGAGCAAGTCCATAGGTAAGCATCACAACTGTGCGCAGCAGCGTTGGGTGGTAATCAGGAATCGCAAACATCCTTAGTGCGATGAGGCTGTCCGAAATCACGAAGAGTATTGCTCCGATCTTTATCGGGTTGGTGAATCGTTGTTTTAGCGAAAGCGCAAGCATCATCATGGCAAGCAGTATGGCACCGTAAATACCAATACCGATTCGTAACTTGAGGTCTGCATCAGCTGAGGCCAAGTTCCATTCAACTGCGATAACAACGGCTGCAATGATGGCGATTGCCACTACTGAAAGACGAGCACCTCTCGCTAGTAGTAGCTTGCAATAAGCTAGTTGAGCGATTAAGAATGCTCCCATACCAGCGAGGAAAAATGTACCGCCGCCAAATTGTCGCAGGAGTAGAATGTCACCTATCCAAGAGAATAGAATCGCAATTGTCCATCCTAAAGGCACTCGCTTGTTGATTAACAAGCAAAGCCCGTACAAAAGAGGCAACAGTGCCACTTTAGTAATCGCAATTGGAGTCACATCAAAGAACCATAGCGCAACAAGGTGAAGAAAAAGTGCACCCAAAAAGAGGGTGATTGATCTCTTGTTGAGTGGCTTCGGAGACTGTTGACTTCTGTCAACCTGGTCGAAATTTGGAGAGGCTAGCGTACTCAAATCTTAAGTGTGATTTCGGATTTCAAACTTGGACAAAAAAAAGTGCCTCAAGCAGTAGTATCGGGCTACCTGTTTGAGGCACTAACACCAAATTGACACTTGTGTAGAGCCAGTCAGTGATAGGGTATACGTGATAAATCACGCAGTTGTTAGTCAGACTATTTAGTCCTCTCCACGCATGACAAGTAATGGAACTTCAATAACGTGCGCTACATCAGAAGCGCTACTGTGCGTGAACATGCGCTTGAAGAACCCGCGCACATGGCTTTGCATGACGAGCATGTCTCCTCCACGTTGCTTGACGTAGGCTCCTATATCTGCTTCAAAATCACCTTCCATGAGCTCGAAGTGCATGTTTGGTCGGCTTGCATAGCGATCACGCCACTTGCTCATGATTTTTCGCGCGGCCTCAGCTTTTTTATCATTTTCATGTACGTTGACTACATAAAGGTCTGCGCTCATGTTTTGACGCCATTCCTGTAGTTGTTCAAGGACAACTTCATCCGCATGGTCAAGATCTGTTGCAAAGATGATCTCCGCAATTCCCTTAAAATCGGCTTGTGGTGGAATAGCAAGAACAGAGGTTTGCGCTTCTCTTATGAGCCTATAAGCCAAGCTGCTGAACTGCTCGCCTCCAGCTTTTGCCTCACGCAAGCCAATAACAAGTAGGTCATAATCACCTTCCTCGATTTCTTTGAGAATACCGTCACCTGGATAATCGATTTCAGCTTTGAAGTCTACGACGACATCGGTCATGTTTGGACCTCTAAGGTCTCCGATAAATTCTTCCATGTGCTTCTCGACACGGTCTTCACGAACCTCGTCACTGTCCGATCCCAT
>CALDTK010000051.1 GCA_937924035.1 uncultured Saprospiraceae bacterium
CAACCCCTGCTCTAGCTTCTTCAGGAAGCGTGAATTGAAAAAGATCGGTGCTTCCACTTCGCCTACTTCCAACACCCACAGAGTCAATTCCAGTGGATTCATTGTCCGTTGCGAAGTAGGCCGTTTTTCCATCGAGAGACACGACCAAAGCGCCTTCATTGTTTTTTGTGTTGATGGGGTAGCCGAGGTTTTGAGGAGTTGTCCAGACGTTGTCGTCTCCGATTTCAGTCTTGAAAAGATCAAAACCACCCATGCCTGGATGTCCCGCACTCATAAAATAAAGCGTCTTACCCTCTGCATGAAAGAAAGGACTTTGATCATCCTTCTCTGTATTGATGATCGGTCCAAGATTCATCGGTTCGGTCCAGCCACCATCTGCGGTTCGACCGCTTGCATAAAGGTCACTGGCTCCATGACCTCCTTCTCGCTTTGAAGCGAAAAAAAGAAGGTTTCCATTGGCAGCAAGACTCGGCTGACTTTCCCATGCCTTGGAATTGATAGGGGATCCCATGTTTCTAGGTTCTGACCAAGAGCCATCTGCTTTTCGGGTAGCATAATAGAGATCACAGCTACCTGCGCCATCCTTTCGGTTACAGCCTGTAAAGACCATGAGCTTTCCATCGGCGCTCAAGGTTTGCGCCGCATCGTTCTCGTCTGTATTAAGGCTTGAAATCGGTTGTGCAGGCGACCAATTCCCCTCTTCGTCTCGATATGAAATGAAGAAGTCTTCCTGTCTGCCCCCAACATTGCGGGCAAAAACAAGGGTGTTTTCATCTGCAGTAAATGAAGGCAGATATTCTGAATCTTGGAGTGAATTAATTTCTTCAGGCAAGCGAACGAGGACAAAATCAACAGGGTTTTTCAATGCTTTCTCTCGAAAAGATGCCTCTGCCAAAAAGCGCTCTGTGGCTTTGCGCCGATCTTCATTCAATTTTCCTTGTTTCAGGTAGTCTTCTAAGTGAGGAACTGCCTCACCATATTTCTCCTGTTTAATTTCGGCCATTGCAAGTCCATAAAGACCCTCCGAACCTGCTTTCCCATCAAGTTTGACAACGCGCTCTAGGTAAGCCTCCGCTTGTCCAAAAGCACCTTGGTTGTAGTAGACCGCAGACAATTCGAGGAGTGCGTCTGCAAAATTAGGTTCGCGATTGAGCGCAGCTTTAAAGTAGCGAATGGCGTCTTTATCGTCGCGGTTAAACGATGCTTGGACACCAGCTTCAAAGTCTTTGAGTGCTTTCGGGTGTGCGTCTTTTCTGGTGGTTGCTTTTTGGGCTTTCGCCAAAACTCCAAAACTGCAAACGAGTAGAGAAAGAAGACAAAAACGGTAAACCAAAGGTAATTTCATATCAGTAGGTGTAGAACCCATATCAAGAAACGAAATTGGGAGCAGAAAGGTATAAGTGGGGCAAAATCAGATGGCTAGCGTAGTGAGCAACACGTATTTATTAGGGCACGCTATGGTGTTTTCCAACGGATTTCGTCGGTGATAATTTTAGTAATCCCGTCGAGTTGATACCACTCCTGCGTCTGCTTGAGCGTATAAAACTGATGTGACGTATCGGACGAGTAATAGAGCCATTCTCCGCTGCCTCCATTCCTAACAAACTTTGCAGCTCTGAGTCGATAAGTCCTTGGATGGATATAGAGATACCAGACGATTGACCCAGTAGTAAAGGTCAGTTCGATTTCTACGCAAGCGACTCCAAAAGCATCGACCAAATCTGGGTTTTGGCGAAAGCTGATGTCATCTTCTAAAGCCACCATGGGTATCCCAACTAAAAAATCGTAGTAGTCTCGGCGAGGCAAAATGTTGCCGCATGGATCTTCCGACAAGCCGTTGTTGCGGAGCTGCGCTTCAGTTGCATCTGGATTAGGCCAAGTCGCACTGCACCCGCTTGGACCTACAACTTGTACCAAAGGATAACCGGCGCTTTCAATGGTTCGACTAAAGGTGTCGAGCGCCCTGTTTAAATAAATCTCATTGGTATAGTTTCCACCTGATGGGAATATGGATTTTACCTCGAAGGCTCCAGAGAAAGCTTGCCATCGAGATTCAGGGTCATGATAGCGTGCTGATGCTTCTATCCATTCACGTGCTCCGTTAGGCTCGCCTGGTTTTGGTAGTTCCTCTTGGCAACTCATGAACACAGCCATAGCTACTGCCAACGCTAAGTAAGAAAGCAAATGTTGGATTGAAGGTTGGCGGTTCATCACAGGAATAACGTGTGAATACAAAGCAAAGATTTATCGTCCGTATACTCTCGCATCTGAATTGCTCGTAATCTTGTAGTATGAAGCAGCTCTTCCTTTCGCTTTTCGTTGTACTGTTTAGCTTTTTGTGTGCTTCTGCCCAATCAGACAGCTTGCTTACCGTAAAGGTTACTGGCATCCCTAACAACGAAGGCCACGTTCTTGTGGCGTTGTATGATAAAGCCGCGGATTGGACGAAGCCTGAAGTTGCAAAATACACCCGTAAAGCCCCGGCTTCGAAAGGGGCAATGCTAATAGATTTCGCTCATCTCGCCCCCGGAAAGTACTCAGCGGCAATACTGCACGATGCTGATGATTCTCAAGACATGACCTTTGGCACTTTTGGTCTACCCAAAGAAGGCTATGGATTCAGCAATAACGCTCGGGGCATGCTAGGGGCCCCAAGTTTCGAAGATTGTCTCTTTGAATTTAAGCGTTCAGGTATGATCACCATCGAAGTGAAATAGACGGATCAACAGGAGTAAGCTCATGTCCAGAATTTTGACTCTTGAGATAAGTAATTTTAAAGCTCAATCTTGATCCCGGTCGACGCTTCTAAAAGCCATCGCCGTCGAGCAAGTTACCTAGCTGTCCTAAGACCGACCCTTCACCCGTCCCTTTTCCTGTGCTTGTTCGCGCATTTTGAAGGACGCGACTGGCTAATCTAGCAAACGGTAGGGTTTGGATCCACACGCGACCTGGGCCTCGTAATTTGGCGAAGAAGAATCCTTCACCTCCAAAGAACTTATTGCGAATGCCAGGAACCATCTCGATGTCATAAGAGATGCCTTTGCTGTAGGCTACAAGGCAGCCCGTATCTATGCGCAGTGTTTCTCCAGGAGTCAGGACTTTCTCGACTACGTGACCACCTGCGTGGCAGAACGCCATACCATCGCCTTCAAGTTTTTGCATGATAAAGCCTTCTCCGCCGAAGAGTCCACGACCTAGCTTTCGCGAAAACTCAACTCCAACACTTACTCCTTTTGCGGCGCAGAGGAAAGCATCCTTCTGACAGACGATTTTACCGCCATACTTAGCCAAATCGAGTGCGATTATTTTACCTGGATAAGGACTTGCAAAACTGACTTTAGCCTTGCCTCTTCCGCCATGGGTGTATGCAGTCATGAAAAGGCTTTCACCAGTGATTAGACGCTGAGCACCACCGAGTAGCTTTCCAAAGAGTCCAGTACCGCCCGATGTACTTCCATCGCCAAAGATGGTAGCCATTTCAATGCCATCGTCCATCATCATGAAGGAACCAGCTTCTGCGACTACTGTCTCCTGGGGATCCAATTCGATTTCAACGAATTGCATTTCCTCTCCAAAAATTTCATAGTCTATTTCGTGAGCGCTCGGCATGGTTAGTTGGTTTGGTTAGGCTTGAAAGATGATAAGCCTACAGCAATCAAGTCGATTGAATTCGACAAATGGCGGAAATGGATTGACCAATGGTTCTTCCCAAGATTTGGTGATAGTACTTCGTATTGGCTCTACTATTTGTTAAAATGTTATGCGTTAAAATTCTATGTGTTAACATCGCGTTCATACCGCTCAACTGGTAAAATGAAGAGGTCAACCGATCGATTTCTGCCAATGGACTTTCCATTCCAACGTCTCACCAAATCCTACCATATTTCGGGTATGATTGAATGAAATTCAAGAGTTGAATAGACTCAACAGCATTTTTTCCGTTATGTACAAGATGATCGCTCTGTT
>CALDTK010000052.1 GCA_937924035.1 uncultured Saprospiraceae bacterium
AATTGCAGATGTGAACAGCTGCTATCTGCGATTAGCATTATACCCGATGAATCTCCAGTGTATACAGACTGGACCAGCATTGATAGTATAATAGTTTACGGTAACAACCTGAGCAGTTGTGCTCATGCGAAAATTAATGGGAAAGTTGTTTCCTATGACATAGATAGACCTGCAGACATCGAAGACGAATTCGATATAGAAGTCGTTTACATACCTCGAGAAACAGAGTTTATAAACTCAACAAATTTCCAAGATGAGATTCCTGGCGTCGGCGCTAGAGAAAAAAGCCTTTACATCTTGGATTTGCACGAAAAAAACCTGGTAAAAAAAGATGAAATCTCTCTATTCATGTGGGGTAGAAATCAGGAATATAGATTCGCTCAAAAGTCTCTTTGCAGAGTTAAGCACCTCGCAACTGCATTTTTTGAGTAGGTGGGGCCGATCTATAGTGGCGTTTGACCACCTAAATATTCTATCCGCACACGCCGGAAATACAACGACATCCAAAAGCATGAAATCATTGTACAGGAAAAAGCGTTAATTTTATGACTCAACATCGAACAACCATGGATTTGCAAGCTGGAAAACAACACCTCATGGAGTGGCTAGCTCAGACTCAAGATGTGCAGTTTGTGAGCCGCCTTGTTGAGATGGTGCGTGAGAGAAACGCTTCAGACAATGATAATCAACTTACGCCGATGACTGTCGAAGAGTTAGTTGAACGTTCGCGAGCATCGGATGCTGACATCGAAGCAGGTAGGGTACATGACATCGAGGATGTGCTCAAAGAGCTCTGTTAATGCAAGTGAAGCTTACTGCGAATGCACGCAGGAGACTTGTGCAGATAATAGACTACCACCATTTGGAAGGCAACCCAAAGAAGGGTAAACGTACAGTTGAAAAGATCCTTAAGCAAACTAGAAAACTTAGTGAACACCCCGAGCTAGGACAAGTAGAAGAATACTTGATCAAGGAGAAAAAGGGGCACCGATACTTACTAGTAAAGCGCCTTTATAAGGTAATTTACCTCATTCGTCCAAAGCGAATTGTTATTACTGATGTGTTTGATGTACGCCAGGACCCTAGTAAGATTAAAGGTTAACGAAGTACGCTAGAGCGCAGATTTAAGGTGTTGAGTAAGTCTGTAGTAAAATCAAGTCTTTACTACTCCCAGCACTCACGGTCGCATTACTCAGATTCTGCTTGCTCCACATTGAAGGTTATACTCTTTTCTTAGCTGATCAGGGCTTTTCAAAAGCAAATCATTCCGCTCACTACCCCACCCGACTACTAAAGAACCCCATGTGCCAAGGCTTCCAAAGCCACGGTACAATGGTTAGGTGTTGCGGAATGCGAATACTTGGATCCAACATCACGACTCCCCAACGAAATAGATCGATGCTACAAGTCACTTGAGGTTGTGCTTTCACCCATTCCCATGCAGCTTCCATTCCAGGCGACCAATGAATATCGTCCAAAATGATCACACTGTTGGAGTGGCAATGCTTTAAGATTTGCGCGAAATAATCCTTAGTTGCTTGTTCTGCATGATGGCCATCGATAAAGGCGAGGTCTACAGACCCTAGTTCATCTAAGGCAGGTTGCAGTTGGTTTACAAACGTTCCGAGCAACAACTCTGCATCAGCCCTTGGCGCAATAGACTTGACTGCGGCTTTGGCGCGCACAAGCATATTCTCATCCGCATCGATACTGATAAGTTTGCCATCACTGGGTAAGGCTGCAGCTAGGTAACTGGTTCCGATTCCGAGGTTGCTCCCTAATTCAATAACCCGTTTTGCCTTGAGCCAATCAACCGTTTTGTAGAGATATTCTCCAAAGCGCTTCGGACTTCCGCTCATTTTAGCGATGTGGTTGACTTTCCTTGTTTTGGTGAGTGTTTTTCTAGAACCTGCCCCAAAATCTGAAAGAGTAATCTCACTGCGATCTGCCGCATAACCAGCTCTGAGCTCCTGTATCCAATCAAAGGCATAGAAGTGACGATCATCCTCTATCACTTCCCCTAGGAAGCCGAATGCCCGAGGTGCATGAACGTCGTAGATGGTGTTCGAAGACCATGCATAACGTGCCGCTGATGAAAAAGCGTGAAATTTCACAGCCGCGAATGTAGACCACTGTACCGAGGAAGTGCGTTATTGCAGTCAACTATGAATACACTACGTTCAATATTCCTGTGTTTTTATGTTTCTATTTGCGTTTTTGCCACGGCTCAAGAGTACGATAGTGCTGTAGGATTACGCTTAGGTGGAGCAGGTGGAGTAAGCTTCGTGCAAAGATTTGCAGACCATGGTACGCTCGAGGCATTTGCCGTATCAGGATTCAATTCTGACGAATTCACTGTCACCTTTATCGGTCGTAGACATGTTCCGCTTATCACAAAGCGTCTGAATTTCTTCGTCGGTGGGGGATTCCACAAAGGCTGGAACTACGTAGATGAAGATGATGATTCGAAAGGGAACCCTTTCGGGATTGACGGACAAGTAGGCCTAGAACTCACCATCAAGCGTGCAACAATTGGAGTTGACTTCATTCCTCAGATAAATTTGAGTGGTAAGGTGATTCCATTCGCACTACGACAGTCAATTACAGCACGCTACATCATCTTCAAGCGCAAGCCTGACCTCGTTCTAAAATACCCATGGGAGACTGAAGAGCGTCAAAAAGAACGCTTGAAGAAAAAGCGAGAACGCCTGAAGCAGAAAGAAAAAGAAAAGAAAAAACGCGCAAGACAAGGTAAATCCAAGTGGAAGATGCCTTGGGAGAAGGACGATTCGGCCTTTTACGAGCCAACAGGGGAATGGCAAGAATTCGCTCTAACTAGCAACAGTCCTCAAATTT
>CALDTK010000053.1 GCA_937924035.1 uncultured Saprospiraceae bacterium
CAGCCCATGAACTTAATCATGAGCTGTTAGTGCCCCGGACGGGAATCGAACCCGTACTCTCGCAATGAGAACAGGATTTTAAGTCCTGCGTGTCTACCAGTTCCACCACCAGGGCTTGGCGCTGCAAACTTAATCTTTTACCTGTAAAATCAGCTTACCAAGTTTCTCCCCAGAAAAAAGACGCAAGAAGGTCTCATGAAAGTTCTCAATTCCTTGATACACATCTTCTTGGCTATGCAATTTGCCTTCTTGCATCCAAGCACCCATCTGTTGAGCAGCTTCACCATAGCGCTTGGCGAAGTCGAAAACCACGAAGCCTTCCATCGTTGCGCGGTTCACTAAAAGACTCAAGTAATTTGATGGACCAGCTGGTTTTGTCTGGTTGTATTGACTTATCGCCCCACAAATAACTACACGTGCCTTTGGGGCAAGATTAGCGAGTGCATTATCTAAAATATCGCCGCCTACGTTATCAAAATATACGTTGACACCGTCTGGACATGCCGCACGGATAGCTTTGAAAACAGGCCCTGCTTTGTAGTCTATGACTTCATCAAAGCCAAGTGTTTCTTTCATGTAGGCACACTTCTTTGCACCACCAGCGATACCTACAACGCGACAACCTTTGAGTTTTGCGATTTGACCTACTACAGAGCCGACTGCTCCTGATCCGCCACTTACAAGTACAGTATCACCTTCTTGTGGTTTACCGATTTCAAGGAGGCCGAAATAGGCGGTAAATCCAGGCATTCCCAATACGCCAAGTGCTTTGGGCATCATCGCATCTGGAAGTGGATTGAGGTGCCAACCTTTACCATCTGTGACAGCATACTGTTGTACTCCTCCTGTTCCGACGACAGTTTTCCCGACTGGAAAGGAAGGATGATTAGAGGCCACGATTTTTCCAACAGATCCAGCACGCATTACCTCATCAATTCCAACGGGAGGTATGTACGAACGGACGTTACGCATCCATCCGCGCATGGCGGGATCTAGTGAAATGAAGTGCTGTTCGACGATGAAGTGGCCTTCAGGGCAATCCGTTATTTGCTGCACATCATGCGCCCATGTATCCGCAGGGGGAAGTGCATCAGGACGTTTTGAGAGCAGAACTCTCTTATTAGAATAGGTCATTGTGTTTTTGTGTTAAACGCCTGTGTAATTCTCTGGACGGATTGCCTTGAGTTCGGTCTTGATAGTAGCGCTGACATCGAGACCATCGATGAATGCATGGATTTCTTTTTCGCCAATTTCAGAATGACCGCGTGTTAGCGCCTTCAATGCCTCGTAAGGTTGTGGGTATCCTTCACGACGCAAAACGGTCTGAATACCTTCTGCAGTCACCATCCAGTTAGCCTCAAGCGCAGCCGCAAATGCATCACGATTTAGTTCGAGTTTTCCGAGCCCTTTTCGGATGCTCATTACCGCGATTTGCATGTGCGCAAATGGGACACCAAGGTTTCTCAATACAGTACTATCTGTAAGATCACGTTGTTGTCGACTGATCGGAAGTTTTGCCGCAAGGTGACTGAACAATGCTCTAGCAATGCCGAGATTACCCTCTGCATTTTCGAAATCAATTGGATTGACTTTATGCGGCATAGCAGAACTGCCAACTTCACCAGCAATGGTTTTCTGCTTGAAGTATTCCATGCTCACATATTGCCAGATATCTTGACACATGTCGATCAAGATTGTAGCTATGCGTAAGTACACATGACAGATGCCGGCTAGGCCATCGTAGTGCTCGATTTGAGTTGTAGGAGAACTTCTTTCAAGTCCAAGTGACTCCACAAAATTCTCCGCAAATTCGACCCAGTCCGTTTGAGGATAGGCTACATGATGTGCATTGAAATTTCCAGTAGCTCCTCCAAATTTTGCAGGATAGCTCAACATCGCAACGTCGAGCATTTGCATATCAAGCCTTGAAACAAATACGTCAAACTCTTTTCCAAGTCGGGTGGGAGAGGCTGGCTGTCCGTGCGTTCGAGCGAGCATCGGGACATCCTCCCATGCTTCTACAAGTTGACGAAGTTCAGCGACAAGATCCCCGATCAAAGGGTTTAAAACATCAGCAAGTGCATCCTTAAGCGACCAAGGCACCGCCGTGTTGTTGATGTCTTGACTAGTGAGGCCGAAGTGAATGAACTCTTTGATAGACCCGAGGCCCGCCACTTCGGCTTGCTCCTTCAACCAATATTCGACAGCTTTCACGTCGTGATTGGTGGTCTTTTCGATGTCTTTAATGGCCTGACTATCGCTTTCGCTAAAACTGGCAACCCGAGCGCTAAGCTTTTCAAAAGCTTCATCAAAATCTCCTTCAAGTTGAGGGAGCTCTAATTTGTAGAGCGCCTTGAGGTACTCCAATTCGACCTTTACTCGATACTGTATTAAACCGTGTTCAGAGAAGTAAGGACGTAGGTCTGCTGTCTTGCCTGCGTAGCGTCCATCAATAGGAGAAATAGCGGTAAGCGGGGTGAGTTCGGCCATGGCGCAAACTTACTCAAAGCATGTAAAGTGAACGATGAGAAAAGAAAGGTTAAACGCTTTGAATTTTGAGATAAACAGGAAGCTTCACATCGTCAGGTTTGCATTTGAATGTCGAGCTGTCCAGAAAATATTGCGTGAATCCACCTACCAAGCTTGTGGTTAAAATTACCTCAAGCATTTTTCGAAAACACGAAGTATCAAAGCTTTGTGGATCCTATTTGAAAGCATCTGGCAGCGCAGCAGGTCCAGCAGTGAAACGGTCCTTCTACTTAAGTACTAAAAAGCCAGATTGATGACGCAGGGCGTCATCAATCTGGCTTTTTGAATAATCCTTTCAACTTGTCTTTAGCCTTCTTCGCAGCTTCTTCTGCTTTCTTTCGGGTCTCGGCATCAAGCAATTTCTTCGCTTCTTCAGCAGCTTTCTTTTTAGCTTCTTCACTAGCTTTAGCAGCTAATGCATCGGCTTGAGCTTTTGCCTTTGCTTTTAATCGATCTGCTTCTGCTTTTGCAGCAGCTTCGGCTTTTGCTTTCGCCTGTTCTGCTACTGCGTGAGCTTTGGCAGTTGCTTCTGCCTTTGCGGCATCAAGACGAGCTTGAGCTGCTCGTTGGATAGAGTCTTTTGCTTGTTTCGCTAAATCTTTAACCAAAGCTCCTGCGGCATCTTTAGCTGTGCCTTCCCCTTCTGTTCCTAGTAGGGTGACGCCTACTTTAGGATTGTCGATGCTACCCGTCAAATTGATTTTTACCCGAACGAATTCACCTACATTCAAATTCAGTCCAAGCTTGCTGGCCTGTCCACTTAAGAAGTCAAGTCCTTTGTTCGCAGCGGCACCCGCAACATTGTTACCCAACTTAGCACGAGGTATCAGTGCAATGATGTCATAGTCCATCGATTGGTCAAGACCGTGACTACCGCCTATGGTCGCATCAATGCCAGACCAATTGACATCAAATGGTTTGACATTCACGAAGCCATTTTCGACGGTGAACCAGTTTTTAGTGTTCTTGATCTGAACGTCATCCAGCTCTTTGATGCCCAATTTTTCACCTGCCGCCTTGAGAGGGCCAAAACTAGCTAGTGTTGCATTGATCGTATTGATAAAACCATCAGCGCTGAAGTCGCTAAGGCTCGGCATCATATCTTTTCCAAGCGATGAAGACATTACCATATTGGTACTGAAATTACCGTTGATAAACTTCGCTACTGGAGCCAATTGCTGAACGGTATTCAACTTTTCAAAAGCCTGCTTGAAGCTTGCATCTTCTATGTCATACTTCATCTCGAACTGTGGAGCAACCTCTGGCCCGTTGTATGCATATGACCCATCAATAGCCATCTTTCCGCCAAGACCATCAGCAACTCCGTTTTCGATAACGGCTTTTTGATCAGCAAGTGCAACCACACCTTTTACATTACTGAGCGTGATGTCATCATAAAGCACCTCGCTGATGGAAGTAGCTATACGTAAAGCCATACGTTCAGGAAGCTCTATGTATTCTCCTTCTTTCGTCGTAGAACTTGCTGTCGCATTTGGATCTACTCCGATTTCACTCAGCTTCAAAAGATCTAGCTTTCCTCCTGTGAAGTTTAAGCTGCCTGTGAGGTCGCCATTTTCAAAGGTGTAACCAAATAGGTTGTCAAGTTTTCCCGAAAGGGACATTTTACTTCCTTCTAAATCAAAATTAGTAGGTTCAAGTACGAGGTGGTCAGCATTCACTGAGCCGCTCGTCGATGCATTATCAAGGGTGTAGACATCGTACACGAGCTTTTTTACACTTGCGTCAAAACCGATATTAAAACGGTCAAAAGGGCGCGCGGCTGGCAATGCTTCTGTAGTAGAAGCACTAGTTGATGTTGTTGTTGTAGGTTCTGTAAGCCACTCATTTGCGTCGAGCGTATTAGACGTGATTTTAAGGTTTCCACCAAGTGTTCCTGTTTCGGTTGCAAGTGCAAAAGGATCAGTTAATCGACCACTGAGAACTACATCAGATTTTCCTGCTTGTATGTCCATACGTTGGATATCGACGGCTTGGCCATTGAAGGCAGCAGTTCCGGATCTTACTTCAACTTTTGGCATATCGACGGCATCGTACACGACATTATTCATTGACATCACACCGCTGGCATCAATGCTTCGTAAGTCGTTTTGAGCGCCACTTGCTGAGCCTTTCGCCTTGATGTCTAAGACTACCTTTCCAGAGATAGCTTCGACGCCCTCCATCGGTAGAGCATCTGATAAATCTGCAAGGTCTAGTGTTCCATCTGCCACCAGATCGAAGGTTGGATCTGTGGTTCCTTGTCTAAGTGTTAGTGCTCCGCTGAACGGGTTTGCCCCTAAGTTGAAATTGAAGCGCTCAACATCAATCAGGAGGTCACTAAGATCCCTACCCGCCGATCGCATTCCCCCTTTGACGTTTATTCCCGTGAGTGCTTTGGGTAAATCAGGATATTGAACAGAGCCATCCTTTACGTTTAGGTCGATTGCAAATCCTGGAAGGTTTCCTGTGCTTCCTTCATAGGTTCCTTTCATGGTTCCGCTTACGCCAAAACTTCCACTCGTCTTAAGTCCTGACAAATCTTTTGTGAAAGCAGCTGGAATAACAGACCATAAAGCCCTGAAATCTTGTTGTGGGGTGTTAAATGAAATGTCGGTATTGATATCTCCTGCCTCATTTGGAAGACTAATCGTTCCATCAGCATTGAGCGTCATTTCGTTTAGCTTCAATGAATTCTCAGCCAAGGTTAAAAGTCCTGCCTCTGTATCTACGTTGAGAATAGCATCATAGTCAACTGTTGCTTCGCGTAAATAGCTTACACCTCCACTTTTGACGGTGAGCTCTTCTATGAGGGTTTCGGTATCGAGGGCAAAATTGGTCGCTTGGAAATCGCCGCTACCTGTGTGGTTGAGACCTGACATGGTGAGAAAGACTGAGCCTTGTCTGTCGTCATACGTGATTGTTCCGTCAACAATCTCGTATTCATCTAGCTGAATAGTCACAGCACCATCTGATTCTGAAGTTGCTTCTGCAGCCTCATTTATGTTACGCATGATGTCTGTATTGGTCGTTCCATCAGGTAGCACCATTACATTAAGAAGTGGCTCAACGAGACTCACTTTTTTGATTTGGACGGGGCCATCACCTATAGCAGACCAGAAATCAACGCTTACCGCTAATTCTCCAATTCCAGCAAGACGAAGAGAATCGAATTTGCCTCTTCCATCCACTGCGATATCCTCGACGACGACACTTAACTTTGGGAAGTCTCGAAAGACGCTTAAATCGATGTCTCCAAAGGCTACATCTGCGTCTACTACTTGGTCAAGTTGTCTGCTGACTTCTGCTCGGATTTCATCACCATAAATCATAGGAGCGGCAAAAGCGAAAGCCACGAGCGCTAAGACAAGGAAGAGTAGGATAAAGCCTACCCATTTTAAGAATTTCATACTGTGTGTTTTGACGGAAGTCGATAGAACCACGCTTCGCGGGGTGCAAGAATACTAACGTACAAACTATGAAAGAGTGTACGGTAGATCACCTTTCTTCGTTTATAACGTCATATTCCAAGAAAGTCACCTGAATCCTTCACATTAGCGTATACATTTGCAGCTACTCGAGTATCCTTTGAATTTTTTGATGAAACACTACGACCTCAGCCACACTTTTATTACAGATGAAGACGAGCTAAGCACATGGGCAGACCAGACCAGATCGCATAAATGGATAGCCTTCGATACAGAGTTTATCGGCGAAAAGCGTTTTGTAACCTTAGTCTGTCTCATTCAGGTTGCAACCCCTGATGGTTTATTCCTGATCGATCCAATTTCTATAAAAGACTTGTCTCCATTTTTGGAATTGGTTTCCGATCCTAGCATTTTAAAGATTACTCACGCGGGTGAAAATGACTACCGTCTCCTCTTCCAAAATTATGGAACAGAACCTCGAAATCTAGTAGATACCCAGCTTGCTTCAGGTTTCCTTTCGGAACAATATCCTGTCAATTTTAAGCGACTTGTAGATCTGCATTTAGGTGTTTCACTCAAGAAAGGATACGCAGTTGTTGATTGGGCAAAACGTCCTATTCAAAAAGATGCCCTTAAGTACGCACTCGAGGATGTTTTATACCTCAGAGACATGTTTGATGTCGTTACGTCTAAGCTTCGCACACAAGGACGCTACGACTGGTTCATGAATGAGATGAAGACTTGGGAGGATACACGCAGTTATGAAAAAACACTTCTTGATGAAGTGAAAAGCATGTCTGGTGTATACAAGATGCGAAAGCCTGAAAAAGTCTTTTTCATTCGTCTTCTAGGGTGGCGTCGCGATCTTGCACAACAACGCGATCACAGTCGTGAAATGGTGATGCAAACCAAAGATATCAATGCCGTGACAAGGCTTATGCGCAATGGTCGTAAAGCATTCATGAACAACCGCCACCTAAAGAATAAGAGTTGGATTAAATACATGGATCTTTGGGAAGAGATGTACCACAATCCACCAACAGCGCAGGAAAAGGAGTGGATGAAGGAGCTACAAGCTCCAGCCGATACAGACTTGCGCCAAGAGATTGTTGGAGAAATCATCTACAAGTACTTGAGTTATCATTGTCTGCAAAATGAAATTGCGATTGATTTGGTAGTTCCGCGTGCAGTAATGCGTGATTTGCGAACAGGAAATCAAGATCGCTTGAATGAATTATCGGAAACTTGGCGGAGTGAGTTTCTTGGTGATGATGTGCTGACGTTACTCGGGGATCTCAAGCATTATGAACCTGTCCTTGATGGTAAATCCATTAGATTTTCGCAACTTGAGAGGTAATGGCAGATGCGTTGCTCAAGGCTACCAACCTTCAGGTTTCTTACGGCAACCCTTCGCCTGTTTTTCAAGATTTAAGTTTTAGTCTTTCGAGAGGAGAGCACCTTGGCTTATCTGGTCCAAGTGGATCAGGAAAAACAAGTCTTCTAAAATTATGCGCAGGATTATATGGGTTTGATCACAAACCTGAGGTTGTTGGCAATCTTGTTTTCAAAGGGCGCTTAGACCTTATCTCATCATCGTCTAAACAACGAAGCGCTTTTCGCAAAGACGTTGTTTCGATGATCACAGAAAATCCTCGAGCAGGCCTTCATCCTCAACGCACGATCGCTCATTCTTGGAAGAGCTATCAAATGTCTGGTTCACTTTTAGGTAGACTTGAACGTTTCGGATTTCCTGATGTAGACCGGATAGCCAAGTCATATCCATACGAGTTGAGTGGAGGAGAAGCGCAACGTGTACGATTAGTTTTTGCGATGAACAAGAAGCCTGAGCTGCTTTTGCTTGAATCTCCTACTGCGGCCTTGGATAACAACAATGCGCAGCTGGTTTTGGAACACATAAGTCTAGCTAAAGAAGCTGGAGCAGCTATTCTCCATGTTGATCACAATCTTCTTTTATTGGATCATATCGCTGATCATCAAATAAGACTAGGTGAAGAACTTCCACTCGCTGAGTTTGAAAAGATTGAATCCTTGGAGGTCGGTAAAGTGGTTTTGGCGGCAGCTGATGTGAACGTTAGGTATGGAGATTTTTTGGCCGTTTCTGCAATGAACCTAGACCTTCATGAAGGTGAATTTGTCGCGTTGCTCGGGCCATCAGGAAGTGGTAAGAGTAGCTTCGGTAAAGCTATTGCAGGTATACAGCCAGCTAGTGGCAGGTTAGAAATTGAGGGCCAGTCAGGAGCTTTCGCTAAAACTCCTTACGCTGACGTTGATACACGTATACAGTACATCTGGCAGGAGCCTCGTTTGAGTATGAACCCAACGTTTACGGTATTAAAGACCTTAAGTGAAGCAATCGGCAGCCGGTCAGTTACTCCAGAGTATTTGTTAGGGTTGGTAGATCTTGGGATAGACAAACTTCATCAAAGTACGCTTAGCCTTAGTACTGGTGAGCAACAAAGACTAGCTATAGCGAGGGCGCTAGCAGTGAAACCTAAAGTGCTGGTTTGTGATGAGATTACTTCTGGGCTTGACACACAGCGTTCAAGTCATATTCTCAAGACTTTGCATCATTTGAGAAAGGAACTTGGAATCGCAGTTCTCTTTATTACTCACGATGAAAGACTGGCTAGACAACACGCCAATCGATCTGTGAAGTTGGAGGCTGGTGAACTAGTTTCTTAAGTCGTTTATTCTAGCGACCCTTTGTTCAAATCGTAAACTTTCAAACCTGGATTTGCAGGTGCGTTGATAATATCGATTAACTGATTTAACACACCTTCATCAGTTGTGAAGTCTGCGTCTCCAACATCTACCATAGCGATGGGATATCGCTTCTCCTCCCGGAAATAATCCCAGTAGGTCCGCTGAATACTTGCGAGATACTCATGTTGAATTTTCGCTTCGTAATCTCGTCCACGCTTCTCAATGTTCTGGAGAAGAACGTTCACCGGCCGATGTATGAATAGCAGTTTTTGCGGAAGCGGAATTTGTGCATTCAGCTGGTCGAAGAGCTTTCTGAAGAGATCTAATTCGTGTTCCTTCAAGGTTTGCCGTGCGAACAACCAGGTTTTAAGGAAAACATAGTCGGCTAGCACTGGCTCCGCAAAAAGTGTCGGTTGTGTAAGTAGCGGCCCCATTTGCGTGTGACGTTCGGCCATGAAGTATAATTCTACCATCAAGGCGTAGCGTTCTTTGTCGCTATAGAACAAGGGTAAAAATGGGTTATCACTAAACTGCTCCAATACCAATTTGCATTGATATCGCTCTGCTAGTAGGGTAGAGAGTGTTGTTTTGCCCGCTCCAATATTACCCTCTATGACGAGATAGTCTTGTTGTAATGGAGGTTTAGACACGTGGTAATTCTTGTTGAGAGTCTTGACAGGATTCGAGCAGCTCCTGAGCGGTTAAGCCTAGAGAAGGATGAATGAAAAATGGACTGATATCACATAGTGGCTGCAGCACAAATCTTCTTTGCGAAAGATGAGGATGAGGTACAGTTAACCTTTCAGTCTTGATGATCTCATTTCCGTAAAAAAGCAGATCGAGATCAATGGTACGAGGTGCATTTGGTAAGGAACGGGTTCGGCCCAGATCGTTTTCAACAGCTTGCAAAAGATCCAGTACCTCGTGGGCTGACTTCTCAGTCTTTAAGAGAACTACAGCGTTTAGGTAAGGAAAAGTTTCTCCTTCGAACGATCCCCATGGAGCTGACTCGTACAAGAAGCTTTTGGCGGTAATTTTTGTGATCCGATGACTAATCTCAAAGATAGCTCGCCGTATGTAGGAGGCTCGTGAACCAAGGTTAGAACCTAGTCCTATGTAGCAATCAATGAACTCACTCACGGGAGAAAAGTAGTGTTCTCGAAATCGATTTCTTGGGAAGAATTTGCACAACTAGCAAGGTGGTTGAAATGTAATTCGTCGAAATACGAACAAGCCCATTGCGTAGTAGCCGTCTTGCTAAATCTCAAATACCCTGAATCCATTGTTTACTAAAAAAAAACAGTCGCCTTCGAATCCGAAGGCGACTGTAGTGTAGGTTAAGAAATTACACGTCTAAAGCTAGATTTAGGCCTACTTAAATTCCTTTATTTCGCCTGATTTTACCCGAGCGAAATAGTCTTTCATCGCTCTACGCACGTTCGGCATTAAGATGTATAGGCCAAGAATGTTAGGGAAACACATCGCAAAAATCATTGCATCCCCAAAATCAAATACCGCTTTTGCTGAAATAGCAGAACCGATCACGATAAAAATGCAAAACAAGATCTTGTAGATGTATTCATTCGCTTT
>CALDTK010000054.1 GCA_937924035.1 uncultured Saprospiraceae bacterium
TCCTCTAAGGCTATCGCCTCATTCATGTGCTTTAAAAAATATCCAGGTTCATCTTCGAGTAAGGCTTTCATCCCTCGAATTTGGGCATGGATGACCCGAGCCATTTTGATGCTATTCTCAGTTGGAGAATACCTGCTGGTACCTGCAGCGCACATCACGATACCGTCGTCTTGTACTCCCTGAGAGGCTATGGTAATTTTATTATTTAGCCACTTAATTTCCTCGTTTAGTGTTTCGAGATCCTTATTCTCCTGAGCCAATTGTGCGCGTAAAAAACTACGAACAGATTGAGCGCTTATACCAAGGTCATCTACACTGACATCGGTATCGAATGGAATAGCTGAAGGTGATATTCCACTTTCGTAGAGGTGTCGGCTTTGCATACCCACTAAATAGCCTCGAGCTCCCTTCGTTGGATCTTTAGGAACAAGGGTAAGCATGTCTTTAAGTATTTGTTCTGCCTCCGCATAGCGCTCTTGCTGTAACAAGCCATAGTGCAGCCAAGCCAAGGAGTGATACCCTCGTGCACCATCACTCAAGCCCTTTTTCTTCATACGTGCCACACTGGCATCGTAGGAAACCTGGTTTGACTCAACCACGCTCTTCCACTCACCAATCGCCAAGTAGATGTGTGAAGGCATGTGTAAGGCATGCGCCGCACTAGGCGCAACCTTGGCATACGCATCTGCAGCTGCATGTGCTTCTCTGGCAGAAGTCGGCCCATCCAAGGCGTGTATCTTATAGTGCAAAGCACCCGGATGCTGAGGGTTCATTTGCAGGACTTTGTCTGCAGTCGCTGCTGCCAGCCTCAAGTCCGCACTACCGTCACCATATTCTTCGGTCGACCAGATTAAAGATAGCGCATAGAACGCGGCGATCTCTTGATGCTTGGGGTATTGTGCATGCAGGTCAGCCAGGTAGGTGCTTAGGGTTTTATTCCGCTCGTCAAAATCACCTTCGCCATACATGATCTCTACCATCCTCCACATGCGCTGCTTTACAGGATCAGCAATCGCGGCCAATCGTTCGACTTCGGTTGCACCCATTCGAGCTAGGATCGCTTTTCCTTTCTCGGTATTCTGCAACTTCCACAAGGCTTTATAGTGCGACATCGCCTCTCCCCAGTGCGTCATCACTTCCGTACTGTCACTTGCCGTTGCTTCTTCAAAAGCGGCTAAGGCATCTTCGTATTCGAAGTTGTGAAGCAGCAGTAGGCCTTCATCAAATTTTTCTTGTGTTGACGGACTTAAATTGAAGTTGTGCTGGAGTGTCCCTAGGTCGGTTGCTTCTAGCTCAGTCTCGGGGGCTTGCGTCGATTCTTGATTTTGGGAACAACTGAATAGAATGAGGAGGAAAAAAAGGAAAAGCGCAAAGGGGAATTTCATCTAGAGAGATTCGGATGGATCTTAAAGATAATTACTTCTGAGGGCTTGTAAGGATATCCAGCTTTCGCCAAAACTTACAAGCATCGACAAAATGAACACTATTTCGTAAATCGCTGGGCTTGATCAGTCGGGAGTCTTTTCAGTATTCGAAAGCCTCCATTACTTCATCTGATATGGGCTGTAATTTCAAGATTTCAGTCTTTACATATTTGCCAAAATCCTCTCTCTCTACATTCAATTTTTGCTTCAGCATTTCAAAATAGTTGTCCTCAGACCGTCCAGCTTGTAATGCCTCAAAAATGCCCTGCATTCCCTCCTTTTCAATTATTTTCTGACATATGATTGCTCCGATGGCGTATCGAAAGTCCGTCATAAATTCTCCATTTGGAATATAGGTTTGCAAATCGGTCAAGTTGTCCATTTTGTAATCAGGGCTTTTAATGAGAAATCTTCTCAGTTTTTCCCAATGCCATTCAATGTCATAGCCCGTACTTCCTCCGATCAAGGCTGCAATGCCTTCATCAACCCAGGGATGACCTTGCATTCGAAACTTAGAGTTTGTATATAAGTGCACCGCTTCATGCGGGTAGTAGGCCGAGTTGTTTCCTGCATAAATTATATTATTGTACGTATCTGCAAAACCTCCTGAAGCTACAGGTTGGTAGCTGTACTCAAATAAATGAACACCTGTCATTTCACTTAAATCTCGGGTATCGTTGGCAATGACATAATCAAACTCTATCGGAGACATTTCGAATTGCTTGGCAATTTCTGTATTTGCGGATCCCATGCGTGATGCAGCACTGACATCAAACTCATGATCTGGATGAATTATATAATTAATGCCGCCTACTTTTCGATTTTCATATATTTCCTTAAAATATTGAATTCCGTTATAGAATTGAACTTTCTCATTATCTATTTTAGCATAAACAGATATGATGAAATTAATGTTGACCATGTCTGTTGAATCTACCCTCTCGGTAAAGATTGACTTTAGGAGGTAGTAATTATTTTCAACGGGTACTATTCCAGCAACGGAGCACTGGATCTTACCTCCGTAATGAAACTTCCTTCTCAAATCCATCAACAGTGGCTGATATCCTATTTCAGGAATTGCATACTCATCGTAATTCCAGTGTTCATTATCTCTTCTAAAAAAATAGTTTGAATTGAGATATGTTCTCCAAGTGTCAGATATCTGAACGAAATAATCTTCAGCACTATTTTTTACGTTGTCGTTTATGTGATACAGAACAGTAGGTTCAGACGGCGGGGCATCTTGACAATACATCAGTTGAATAGAAAGCGCAACGATTGTAAAAATTGGTAATGCTTTTTTCATTTCGCGTTTTTAAAGCTTTGTTGCCTTTAACTTAAAAGGCATGGCTACTGCACAAACTCACTTACATTCTAAAGACCAAGAGACAAGTTAATAGTTGCACAACTATGCCATTGACCTAATGTGCGCTACGTCGCCCACAACGTCAACCAAAAAATGATAAACCGATAGAACATGTTAACTAAAGTGACAGCGCCAATAATGAGCAAACCCGCCGGGATAGCCCAGTACCATTTGATGTCCAAAAATTTCTGCATGCTTAGTATAGCATAAAGCAATGGAATGAAAAAAAGAAACAGATAAAAGCAGATATCGGACACTAGCGAACTTTCAGGAATAGACAACAAGGAGAACAAATCCGCTACCCAACCAAGCATCAACCAACTGGCTAGGTACAAGGTGAAAAAGTGAAATACAAAAATGAGACTATCGTAATAAAACCGTCTTCGTACAAATGCCAGTAGAAACACAAAACCCGCGATCATAGGGACATTGATAATCATCATTGTCTTGGAAATAGTATCACTCATATTTTGATACGTGATACCATAGGGGCTGACGTTCAACCCCTCACTCACCATTTTACCCCAGTCTAGTTCTTTCAGGCTCATTTTATCCTTGAGCGCCTTAAGCGCCCAATCGCTGTACGGCTGGCCGACGACTTGATCAAAGAGCGAAATGGAGTAATCCGTTAGCTGACTATCGAAGAAATAAATCAAATTAAGGAACAAGAACAAGGTGACCGGTGAGATGAATTTCTTGCGCTTGCCATCCAGAAACTCAACCGTCATTCGACCAGGAAAAAACAAGAGATAACGCACGCTGAGAAAGAAGCGGTTGTCCAAAAAGAAGAGGTTACCCAACACTTCGCCCAAGAGCTGACGTAGAGAGCGATCCGAATTTTCGCGGACAGACTGGCCACAGTTCTGGCAAAAAGCACCCTTAACCTCAGCGTTACAATTGAGGCAACTAAGTTGAGCTTCTTCTTGCCTCTTGTCCATATCAACTCATTAAAATTGGTTCGTATCCATCAGCTTTTTCTAAAGCTGATAGTGTTCTAAATGTAACAAATCTGAGCTTCAGTGCACCGCTTCTGTGTAAGTTTGAGCATGTCCAGCGCCTATCCTCCACCCCACTACAACGAACCTGATCGCGAAGCGCAACTCCAATTGATGCGCGAGCAGCCGCTGGCGACTTTTATCATAGCAGATGGAGATACGCCGCTCGCGACTCCCTTGCCATTGGTTTTGGCGAAAGCTGAAAACCATGACAAATTGGAACTCCTGGGACACCTGGACGCGAATAACCCTTCTGCTAATTTGATAAAGGACGGCCGAGAAGTCTTGGCAATCTTCCACGGACCGAATGCCTACATCTCTCCGACAGACTATACGACCAAGCAACTTCCGACGTACAATTACAAACAGGTGTTTGTACAAGGGATACTCATGCGCCACACGGATCCTGCAGACGTACAAGCGGATATGCATGCATTAGTCCGCGCAATGGAGCCCGAGGGGAATTGGGACCTAAGCCCTGATGATCCGAGGATTGCAGCGCTTATCACGCAAGTAGTAGGATTTCGACTAATGATACGCTCGATAACGGGACGGTTCAAACTCAGTCAAGATAAACGTAAGGCTGATCGTGATGTGGTTAATAGAAAGCTGATGAGAGGGATACACTAAAGACTGCAACGCAGTCGAACAGCAATAACGTAGGGTTCAACGCACAGACGTATAAGGCAGAGCGCACAGGCTTATGTCTTTTGTCGCTATGCAGAAGCTTAGAACCCTACGACACCAAAGGCAAACTGAACCCAAGACTGCAACGCAGTCGAACAGTATTAACGTGGGGTTCAACGCACAAACGTGTAAAGCGGAGTGTACAGGCTTTGGCCTTTGTAAACATTCCATCGCACTGGACAGTGTCGAACCCCACGCAACCAAAAGCAAACCACACTAAAGACTGCAACGCAGTCAAACAGTATTAACGTAGGGTTCAACGCACAGACGTATAAGGCAGAGCGCACAGGCTTATGTCTTTTGTAAATATTCTGTCGCTATGCAGAAGCTTAGAACCCTACGACACCAAAGGCATAGAAATTTCTGCTTCCGCCAAAACCCCACAAGCCACTCTAGTTCAACCAATTAGAACAAAAAAAGAAAGTTTATACACTATATTTTTCGAAAGGGATAAATCCAATCTCGTTGTTGCGCCCGTACCTACAAGTACATCAAACAACTTGAACCCCTTTTTATGAAAAACTCTAAACTAAGCCGCATTCTAGCGTTCGCATCCTTGGGTGCGGCGATGGTTGTAGGCCTCATTGCCGCAGACCACGTCGATTCGCCGTCGGTCGCAAGTACCAGCAGTGACATCGCAGATTTCTACGCTTTTGAAGGCGCAGATGAGAACAGTACGGTTTTCGCCGTAACGCTCCAAGGTCCTTTGACACCAGGAAGTGGTACCACTGACGCCTCGTTTGACGAGAACGTCATGGTCGAAATCAACATTGACAATACAGGTGACTTTGTCGAAGACTTAGTCATTCAGGCATTGCCACGAGACGGCAAAATGTATTTCAGCGCACCTAAAGCCCCCAATATGGTGGGCACAATGAGTAGCGTTACGACAAACGACGGTTTTACAGCAGTAGACATTTCTACAGGCAGTACAGAAACCGTCGAGACAACTACGGGAGGCATGAAAATATATGCAGGAGCACGACGTGATCCTTTCTTCCTTGACTTCAACCGCTTTAATGCAATTGCAAGCGGATCCGTTGCCCCTGATGGATTCCTTCCCCCGGCCGACGCAAGCGATTTCTTCGAGAACCTAAACGTTCTCTCTGTCGTCGCCGAAGTCCCTAACTCTTTACTTGGTACAGCTCCCGATCACGTTGCCGGAGCCGTAGGAATCACCGGATTACCTGCAGCTTACAACGTATGGGTAACCACTAAAAGAAAGCAATAATCATGAATAGTATCACAATAACCGCCCCAAAGGCCCTTAAGACCATATCCTTAGTCGCACTCACCTTCATGGGATCAATCATGATCACTTCATGTGGAGATGACGACGACGACGGAATGATGACCGAACCGACAGTCGAACTAACCGGTACCTATGCTCAAGAAGACTTTATGGGTCGCCCGGGTATTACTACCGTTTTCGGTGGCTCTGCCACGGTAAAGAACGACTATAACGTTACTGCTCCAAACCCAACGGCACGTGCAACCTTCCAACCAGGCTTCCAAGCTCAACTTGAAGGATACCACGATGTATATGGAGATGCACTTGGTGTAGCTCTCGACTACGAGGCAAACATTCTCGGGCTAGATGCAGCAACGTTTACTACAGTCCTTGCAAACTTTGATGCACTTCAGGTCGCTCCAGAAGGACAAACGACGTACTTCAATCCAACAACTGGGCTAGCGCTTTCGGGTCGCGCCTTGACGGACGATGTAATTGATGTATCGCTTACACTCATGTTTGGCGGTACATCAGGAAGTCGTTTCGATGGCAACAACGGAACACCACAACTTACCAGTGATGGTGTAGGACTTGGAGACCGTCAATTCATGACGACGTTCCCTTACCTCGAAGATCCACTCAACTAACAGTTCTTCTTCCTTGAAGACCATTGAAAGAAAGAGGGCACTTTAAAAGTGCCCTCTTTCCATTTTTTATTTTTCAGACAATATCCATGAGACTCTCAGCTATTATTCTACTCAGCCTATTCTTTTTTTCATCTTGTATGACCCCGTCTTCAAACACAAACGTTTTGGATTCGGATGCTTACTACAAGTACCTTTCTAATAGCAGTAGACCTAGTCTAGAAAAAGCTCAAGAACAACTCACTTTTTGGAATGCCCGCATAAACCAAGACAGTTCTGGAGTTGGAGATCTTGGACCAACCGCTTCAGCGTACCAACAAATTTTCGCCCAAACAGGCGATGTAAGTCTTCTGAATAACGCAGAAAAACTCTATAAAAGAGCAATTGAAATATCTGCACATAGTAAAGATAATTACGCTAGAAGTCTTGCAGCACTATATATAACACAACACCAGTTTAAAAAAGCAGAATCAATCATGAATAGTCTTGAAGGTATCCCTTCAAATAAAATTGAGACTGATTATGTAATGTTCGATATTCTCATGGAACTAGGGGAATATGAAAAAGCTGGTGATCATCTGTTTGCACAAATAGATAAATCAAAATTCAACTACCTGATCCGTCGAGCGAAATGGGAAGATTATCGAGGCAACCTCGACCAAGCTATCCAACACCTAGAGCTTGCAAAAGACATTGCCGAATCAGCTGACGACAAACAACTGAAAGTCTGGACGTATACCAACATTGCAGACTTTTATGGACATGCGGGTCGAATCGAGGAGTCTAGAGATCACTATTTGAAGGCACTTTCGCTAGAGTCAGACAACAGCTACTCCATGAAAGGTCTTGCTTGGATTGCATATTCAAATGATAATAACCCTGCCGAAGCAAATCGAATTTTAGATTCACTACTCGTAGTACATGACATCCCAGACTATTATTTGCTCAAAGCAGAAATTGCGGAGGCCCAAGGCAAGAATAAAGAAGCTGAAAAGCTAATTAATACTTTCGTCCAAAAAGCAGAATCTCCGCTCTATGGTGGGATGTACAACACCTACCTCATTGAAATCTATGCAGACCGCGATCCCCAAAAAGCATTGCGTATAGCTCAGCGCGAAATACAAAACAGGGACACTCCAGAAACCCGTCAGCTTCTAGCTTTGGCACAATTAAAAAACGGCCAACTAATTGAAGCGAAGTCAACCATCGAAAACTATGTGGTTGATAAAACCTTTGAGCCTACAGCAGCACTTCGAATTGCTGAAGTCTATCAAGCAGTTGGTGAGGAAACGCTTTCTAAAAAATACTACGCCTCCATTGCTGATGCGCGCTATGAACTAGGTCCTCTAACCTTTTCGAAAATCCCTACTCCGAAGGGATAGTTTCTTCTTTTACCTCTTGGAGAAAAGACTCTAATTGCGCCTTACGTGTTGCCTCTTTTTCGGCAGCGATAGCTTGAGCATTTTGTTTACGGCTCAAGTGGTTGCGATAGTACACTGCAGTAAACGCTGCAACGACAAATAAAATGGTAAGTAGTTCCCATCCGGCCATCCCCTTATGGTAAGTAGCAGCTACTCCAGCTAGAATTGCAATAATACTTTGACGACGCAAGGTTGTTCCTGCAATGGGCTTCTTTGCTAAAGGAAGAGAAATGGCTACAAACGCGAGCACTGCCAATACAATCGCAACGATTGGCAAGTAGGCAAGCAAGTATGGTGGTATAGTGATATCAGACATGGCAAATCGTCTGGATTACCATACGCTCCAGCACCTAAAGGGTTGCAGCTAATGCAGTACTCGAAAATAAAAAAGGACCTCCCTTTTCAGGCAGGTCCTCTAAATGAGACTAAACTTTAGCATGAACAGTAGATCTGCTCATTCAACCTTTTTTGCAAGGTAGAAAAGCTTCTCTGCCGTTCACATGGTATTTCATACAATGTTCGTACCGTTTTGTAATTCGCTAGAAGGTCAGCTATAACGGGCGTAGTCGCAACACACGCCCTGGATCTTCAACCCCAACGTAGATAAACCCATCAGGGCCTTCTGTAACAAAGCGCAGACGGCCAATATTTTTCATGAGCGGTTCTTCACTCACAACCCGCTCACCGTTGAGACGAACTAGGTTGAGGTACTTGAAACGAAGAGAACCAACAAGCAGGTTGCCCTTCCAGTCGCCGTATTTTTCTGACGTCACGAAAGTCATCCCACTCGGCGCAATCGAAGGAGTCCAGTAGTGCTTTGGCTGCTCCATGCCATCTTTTTCAAGCAAGTTGGTAAAGGTCGTACCATCATAGTTCAAGCCATAGCTGATCACCGGCCAACCGAAGTTTTTCCCAGGTTTAGAGATATTGATCTCATCACCTCCACGTGGTCCATGTTCGTGCTCCCAAATTTCGCCAGTCGTTGGATGAATGTCTAAGCCTTGCGGATTCCGGTGACCGTAGGAATAGATACTTGCAATTGCACCCTCCGTTCCTACAAATGGATTGTCTTCTGGAATAGATCCGTCCTCATTAACGCGGTGCACTTTTCCTCCAAACCGAGAAAGGTCTTGCGGATTTACATCTCGTTCTCCTCGATCGCCTACCGTAATAAAAAGATGTCCGTCAGCATCAAAATGCATCACCGAGCCGAAGTGATAACCTGCCGAAGTATAGGGCAAGGCTTCTAAGATTTGGGTTTCGTCACTTAGGGAGGTACCGTTCAGTTTGTGCCTAGTCACTTTGGTCGTTGTGAGCTTTTTGCCACCTTCTTTTTTGAGCGCTCCATAAGAGAGGTACACATATTGGTTGTTTTCAAAATCGGGGTGCAGCAAAACGTGGTGCATGCCACCTTGTCCTTTTGCGCGCACAGCAGGCACGCCGCTTAGCTCGGAGGTTTTGCCGACGCTTGTCGTCCCGTCTCCCTGCGGGGAAGGCGAGACCCTATACACCTTACCTCCACGATCTGTAACGAGCATGTCGCCACCTGGTAGAAAGTCCATGCTATAGGGAACATCCATTCCTTCGGCGACTGTCTCAATTTTGAAGGTGAGTGAGTTTGACTGGAAGGTGTCGGACCTGACTGCTACTTCATCGAATCCGTACTTCTCTACCTGTTCGATTCCAGCTTCGATGTAGGCTACGAGTTCGTCTATTTCTGCTTTCGCCAAAACCTGCCCCCAGGCCGGCATACCTGCATCTGGATAACCATTGGCAATCGACATGGCGAGCTCACCAGTTGATTTTCCGTTCTTCCACTTGCGGTCTACAAAGGCCTGCATTTGCTCTCCGTGGCAACTTGCACAGTA
>CALDTK010000055.1 GCA_937924035.1 uncultured Saprospiraceae bacterium
TGAAATTATAGACTTGACCATTGTAAGCAACAAAGGTCGCCTGCCATAAAACTTGTTCCGTTGGTTGTTGTCCGTTCGTAGATTCTCCACCTTGTGATCCACTTACTTGGTAACCCCTCATGCCATTGACAGTGACAGCTTTTTGAGCACTTGCCGTCAGTTCATTTTGTTGAACCCATACTCTCGCCGCCTCGGCTGGATCTGTACCCGCAGCAAGTGAGAATATAACTGCACCCTGATTTTTAGGGGCTACGATTTGTACTTGAGAAGGAGAGTTGTTGACTGTCCAGCTCTTAGGTACATCGAACTTGAACTTCAATACTGGGTGGTAAAACACATCATTTTCTACATACCCTTGATTTGGATCCTTGCCGTAAACAAGTCCTTCAAGAAGTCTCAGGTAACTGTCACGGTTTACTTTGTTCTGCTCACCAGGGAGCTTCGCCTGCCACTCTCCAGCCATTTGCTTGACACGTGCTTCACGGTTGAGTGGGTTTGGGTGAGTGGATTGAAAGTCTGGAATGCTAACACCTGCTTGTTTTTGCAAACGGTCAATGGTTTTAAAGAAGCCTGCCATGTACTCAGCATCATAGCCTTGTTCGCTCGAGTACTCTACACCTAAAGCATCAGATTCTTCCTCCGCATCACGTCCATATTTGAGGAAAAGCAGCTGCATCCCTTGACTGATGGCCTCCATGTTGTTGCGAAAATCTTGGGAGGCAATCATACCTGCGATCATACCTACTTGAGCAAGTTGCTGGCGCACCATTGATTTTGCAGTATGCCGTGCAGTAACGTGACCGATCTCATGACCGAGTACACCTGCAAACTCAGCTTCATTATTGAAGTGAGCCAAAATGCCTCTTGTGAAATAAACGTAGCCTCCAGGTACTGCAAAGGCATTCACTACATCAGAATCGATGATGGTAAATTTCCAATCGAGCGTTGGGCGATGAGAATCCTTCGCCATCTCCATTCCAGCCTTGTTGATCAAAGCTTCTAAACCAGGATCTTTGTATTCACCCATGGAAGCAACAATCTGAGGGTCATACGAAGCTCCAAGCGCAAGTTCTCTTTTTTCGCTGATGGCGAACTCTTTCTTACCCGTGATAGGGCTTCGAGTACAAGAGGCTATAAGCACCCCTATGACAAAAAAGAAAAGCAGATTTTTCATGTCGTCTAGTTTAAGAAAGGGCAAAGTAGTAACGATCTGAGTAATAGGACTTTCGCATCTTTGCCCACAATGACGAAGTACGGGCTCATCGGGCAAACTCTTGGATACAGTTTTTCACGTGGCTATTTCTCCGAATTGTTCGAAAAATTGGGCTTAGAAGACCATGTTTTCAGTAATTATGAATTGCCTCACATTGATGATTTAAAGACATTATTGGGCGAAGAACCTGACATCAGAGGGTTTACGGTTACCATTCCTTACAAGGAGCAGGTCATACCATTTCTCTCAGAAATGTCGGATGCTGCTCAGAAAATTGGGGCTGTGAATGTGGTCGTGCGCAATAGAGGAAAGTTGGTTGGTCACAATACAGATGCTATTGGGTTCGAGCTTTCGCTAAAACAGTTCATGCCTCAACTACCCACGGAGGCTCCCGCATTAATACTCGGCACAGGAGGCGCGAGCAAAGCAATTGCTTACGTCTTAACGAAGCTCAATCAATCTTTTCGCTTTGTAAGTAGAAAACCAAAAACAAGGGAGCATCTGGCGTATGAAGATCTTCAGAATTTAGATTGGTGTGTTCCACGCCTTTTAATCAACACCACACCTGTAGGTACCTTCCCAAACGTTGAAGAATGCCCATCAATTCCAGTCGATTTGCTGAACGAACGTCATTTTCTCTACGACCTCATTTACAACCCAGAGGAGACGTTACTTTTACGAGAAGGAAGGATGCGCGGCGCGAAGACGATCAACGGTCTTGAGATGCTACATTTACAGGCAGAAGCAGCTTGGAAAATATGGCAAGAAGCTCATCCCAAACAGACCAACTAATTCTAAAAAGAACGTTCAGCCTAATCAGCCGATGGAAGTGAAGAATCCTACAAAGCCTAATAATCCGCAAGTGCTCAACTTTGCGGATACGGCAGTTGCCTTTGCGCATCGCACAGACCAAGAATTGAAGGATGCAAAGATTCTATTTGGGTTCATCAACAAACCTTTGCTCAATAAAGTAGGCAGTGTAATCGGAGCCTTTGCAGTAAAATGGAAGCTTCCTTTCGCCGAGCGCATTACCATGCAAACTGTCTACAAGCAATTTGTTGGCGGACGGACGCTTCTTGAGGTTGAAGATGCTGCCGAAAAACTCAATAAACTGAAGGTTACTTGTGCCCTTGACTACGGTGCTGAAGGCAAGAATGATGAGTCAGCCTACAACACAACCATGACTGAGTGTATTCGCGCGATTGAGTTTGCGAGTCAGCATGAAAACGTGCCAATCGTAACGACAAAGATCAGTGGGTTGGCAAGCGATGATTTGCTACTCAACCTCAGTAATGGGTCTGCACTTTCTGCAGCGGAAGAAAAAGCTTATAAAGCAGTAGCAAAACGGTTAGATAGCCTGTGCCATGTCGCCGCTGAAAGAGGAGTACAACTGTATATCGATGCCGAAGAAAGTTGGATCCAGCCAGCCATTGACAAAGTTGTCAATAATGCGATGCTACGCTACAACAAAGGGCGTGCGGTAGTTTGCTCTACCTATCAGTTGTATCGACATGATCGATATGATGCACTCGTTGCCCAGCACAACATCTGTCAAAGCAGAGGTGTCATTCTCGGAGCCAAATTGGTCCGTGGAGCTTATATGGTGAAGGAACGCGCACGTGCCAAAGAAAAAGGTTATCCAAGTCCTATCAATCCTACTAAAGAAGCCACAGATACAGAATACAACAAGGCGATTTCTTATTGCCTCGACCATATCGAAACGATCGATTTTGTAAATGCCTCCCACAATGAGCTAAGCGTTCAATTAATGCTTGCAGGTATGCAGGAGCGCGGAATTGCCAAGGACCATAAGCACGCGCTTTTCTGCCAGCTCTATGGCATGTCTGACAATGTAACGTTCACGCTTGCAGCCGAAGGTTATCGAGTCGCTAAGTACCTCCCATACGGACCGGTAGCTGACGTAGTTCCTTACCTGGTGCGACGTGCTCAAGAAAATACGAGCATAGCTGGGGAGATGGGTAGAGAACTTCGACTAGTCATTAAGGAACTAGAGCGCCGGAAAAGTAAGTAGAACCAGTTTTGGCGAAAGCAGATCTAGGCGTTACAGTTACACAGTTATGCCTTGAAAGCTGAAAGTGCTTCGTACACTTCTGCAGTGGGTAGCCCCATCACGTTGCTGTAAGAGCCTTCAATTCGCACAACCTTAGCCCAGCCAATCCAATCTTGGATACCGTAACTACCCGCTCGGTCGAGTGGTGGTTGCATCGCTACGTACCGTTCGATTTCAGCAAGGCTAGCTTTCGCTAAGGTCACCTTGGTTACCACAGACTCGCTGTGTCTAATCAACGCTCCTGATTCATCAAGATGTTGAATACAAAAGCCAGTGATGACGGTGTGCGTATGCCCACAAAGCTTACTCAATGTCTCGATTGCTTCTTTAGCATCGGCCGGTTTCCCTAACCATTCCTCACCAAGTAAAACGACGCTATCAGCCGTTAGTGTCAGTTGTTTTGGCGAAAGCCAGGCACGAGCAGCATCAGCCTTCAAATTGGCGAGGTATTCTGCTGAATCTTCATGTGCTAGGCCTTTCGGCAAAACCTCTTCTGCATCCGTCGCACGAACCTCGAATTCAAAACCCAAGGCCTTCATTAATTCACTGCGGCGAGGACTGGCACTTGCTAGAATAATCTGATGAGTCAATTCCATAAGTTCGCTCCAACAATGATGAGTAAAAGAAGACCAAATGCCATGGCAGTTTTGAGCTGAGTGCTCAAGACTGACCAACGCTCTTTTCCTTCGTGCGAAGGATTATAAATCGTGAATAGAACCCCTGCAAGCAGAAACCATAGCGCTGCCCAACTGATTGCTCCTATGATGACATTGGACATGTACCAAATCGCGGCGAGATAGGCGACTCCGCTAAGCACAATGAACAAGCAGGCGTTAATCAATACGAGCACCTTTGTCTCTTCCCACTGAACCGCCAAGGTCCGGCAGCCAGCAGCCGCATCCCCTTGCTTGTCCTCGACGTCTTTAACCAATTCTCTGGCTAGCGTCCCAAAAAAAGCGATGATGATATAGACAACAAGGCTTTGCGCAGAAGGTGATTTTATCAGGCTCTCACCAATGATCGGTTCTGCGATGAAGACTAGTCCTGGCACGCCTGCTGCAAAGGCACTGACCACCAAATTGCCAATCAGTGGAATACACTTCAAGGAAAAGGAGTAAGCAGCTAATCCAAGTATGGCAATAGGCAACATTGAAGCGGCTACCCAGCGATTAAGTTCGGCGGCTAGCTGCCAAGTGAGGATGAGTGCAACTGCATTTAGCGACACGTAAATCACCCATGCAGCAGAAACAGGAAAACCATCGAGTAAGGGGTTCTTTCTACCGTTCAACTGATCAATTGTACGATCTGCGATGTCATTGATCACATTGCCTGCTGCGGCAACGAATCCCATCGCCATGCCTAGCATGATGACTTGACGAATGTCTAATTCGGGTATTCCAAACAAAGGACGAACCAAGACTGCCCATAGTGCTACAGGAGTAAAGGTGATGAGCAAAATGTTGAGTGGCCTGACAAGGCGCAGCCATCCTAGGACCATACTCATGCTACAGGCCAGCTACCGTTTAGTTTAAGAACACGCTCTATGACATCGCGGACGCATCCATTGCCACCTTTTTGCCCACTCACATAGTGGGATACAGCAAGGATTTCTGGACATGCATCGGCAGGTGCAGTAGCGAGGCCGGCAAGCTTCATAACTTCGTAATCTGGTATGTCGTCACCCATGTAAAGCACTTCATCTGCTCGCAAGCCATGTCGCTCGAGATATGCGACATACACTTCTTTTTTGTTCTGGACACCAGAATAATAGTCTTTGACTCCCAGCTTAGTAAAACGCTTTCGAATACCGTCAGAACTCCCACCAGTGATGATAGCAACGCGATAGCCAAGCTTAACAGCCAGTTGAACCGCATAGCCATCTCGAATACTGACAGTTCGAAGTAAGTCCCCACTTTCACTCACAAGGACAGTGCCTGCGGTCATAACGCCATCGACGTCAAAGACAAAGGCTTTAATTTTTGCAAACGCTGAAAGCGGGTTTTCCATAATTGCGAACTTAGCTTTTTGCAATCAAATTTGAGGACTGTTGCTAGTTAGAGCGAATTCTTGCCATTCCCCTGTTGGCTCGTAAAAGGCCGAATCGTCCTTCTCCCAAGGCATCTTCCACTTGGATTTACCTTGTCTTGCGCGTTTTTTCTTTTCTTTTTCTTTCT
>CALDTK010000056.1 GCA_937924035.1 uncultured Saprospiraceae bacterium
CTAATCGTCACATCGAACGTGCAGATCGTTTGAGCACCTTGTCCATCAGTTGCTGTGTAAGTAACCGTTGTTACGCCAACGGGGAAAAAGTCTCCAGGATTATGTGTGCTCGAAAGCATAATCGGATTGCTACAAGCATCCAAAGGAACTGGTGAAGTCCAAAAAACAGATACGCCACAGCTATCGAGTGCTGCGTCCATCAGAACGTCCATTGGACATTGAATTGGTTCTCCTGGCCCTGGAATAATCTCAACCGAAAAAGAACACATAGTTTCTTCCCCAACAAGATTGGTAGCAGTATAAGTTACTGTTGTAATCCCGTTCGAGAAATCAAGATCTGAAACAGAGTTCATTCCAGTAGATGGACTCGAAGCGATAGTCGCGCCTGTCAACTCATATGTAATTGAGGCAATGTCCGCAGGATCTGAAGTAATCTCTAGATCGAGCCCTGCAAAGCTGTTTGTGCAAGTAGATGGAATTGCAATTGCAGAAGTATCGTTTGGACACTCGATCACAGGAGGGTTGCTCGAACTATTGACAGTTACGTTAAAGCTGCAACTGTCAACGTTTCCGTTCACATCAGTAACTACATAACTAACGGTAGAAACACCGATATCAAAAACTAAGTCACTCGCATCTCCAGAGCCATTAAATGTCGTTGCTCCTCTAATTGCAAAGCTTGTATCTGCAACTCCGCAATTATCCGAAGTCGTTACATTAATACCTGGAGCCGATGCCCCTGTAGATCCGAGTTGCGCTTGGAGTACTTGATCTGATGGACAAGAAACCATCGGTAGTTCATTATCAGTTACAACAACTTCAAATTTGCAGGTATCCGATACATTTCCATTGTCATCAGTGGCAACAAAAGCTACCATAGTCGAACCAACTGGGAAAGTTGACCCAGAAGCCAATCCTTGAGTAAGGCTTACAGTAGGTGTAGCATCACAAGCATCTATTGCAGTTGGCGGAGTATAAGTAACTGTTGTTTCACAGGTACCGCTTGGAGCAGAAACTGTAATAGTTGCTGGGCAACCACTTAAGACGGGTGCATCATTCTCAAGCACAGTGACGGTAAAATCGCAAATAGCAGAATTACCAGATGCATCTGTTGCGGTATAAACAACGAGATTGGTACCGAGAGGCACAGCATCTCCAATATCAAAATTGCTGGTAACTGTAATTCCACCGCATGGGTCACTGAATGTTGGAGCTGACCAACTTGCAATAGCGCTACAAGCGTTAGCTGCAGCGATGAGCGTTGTATCAGCTGGACAGAAATCAACAATCGGAGAATCGTTGTCAAAGACATTGACATCGAATGTACATGTTGCAGTATTCCCTGAGATATCCGTTGCGATATAAGTAATCGTTGTGGTTCCAACAGGGAATGGACTCGGCAATGGACTGCTTGGAGCAACACTTACTTGACCACATTGGTCACTAGCCGTTGGAATGGTTATGCTTCCGCTAAAACCACACTCTCCTGCACTGAGGCCAAATTGTTGGCTAGTAGGACAAAGGTCAAAGACCGGTGGGACATTGTCTGTGATGGTTACATCAAATTCACATGTCTCAGAATTTCCAGCAGCATCTGTAGCTGTGTAAACAACCGTGGTTACACCGATCGGGAATACGTCTCCTGGGTTAAAATTACTTGTGAGTTGTACGGCAGGATCGCAAGCATCCATTGCAGTGGGAGGAGTCCAAGTTGCTGTTCCGCTACATGCCCCAGAAGCGATTGGAGCAGATATAGGTCCTGGACAGTTGCTGAAGGTCGGTGCCTGCATGTCTGAAACAACAACATCGAATTCACAGAAAGAGCTGTTACCATTTCCATCGTCGAAGCGATATCTAACAGTAGTAGTACCAACAGGGAATTGGTCGCCTGCCCCTAAAGTAGTTTCCAAAATAGCTGTTGCAGCACCTGTACATACATCAATAGCGGTTGGGGCTGAAAAGCTTGGTGATGCCATGCAAGTTGAAGCATCAGTTGAAATCGTTTGTGTACTCGGACATCCGCTGACAACAGGGCCATCGGTGTCGTCGATTGTAATCATTCCTGGGCTGACGTTGACATTGGCGAACCCAGCCGTACCGTTAGTTTGTGTAACTACCAAAAGATTAGTGCGAGAATCGTTGATGGTAACTGCAGTAGCAGGAGACCCTATGATATTTAACGGCACTGAAAATAGCAGTGCATCATTTGTTAAATCGAACGGAGTTGAAGTTGTGTAGGTAAAAGTTACTTGTCCGTTTCCTGTTGCACTAAAATCAAAATCTGCGATTGAGAAATTTGGGACATTGATATTAAAATTAGTAACCGGATTTGCTGGATCATAAGCAAACTCCATTGCGTCAAAAACGAATGTTCCTTGAAAACCTAAAACGTCGATAAAATCATCAACCTCAACGTCGACAACCACTTCTGTATCCGTGCACGCGAGACTCACATCCTGCACATCAAAAGTTACTACTGGTTGCGGGTTTGTGTTCGCGATCACTTCAACTTCGAAAGAGCAAGTGTTTGAGTTATTTGCAGCATCTGTAGCCGTGTAGGTTACTGTGGTTAGTCCCACATTAAAAGTCGAACCAGATGCATCGTTGATACCCGTTAGAGGGCTTGCTCCTGTCGTAGCTCCTGTGAATTCGTAGCTGAGACTAGCGAGTGTGCAAGCATCGGAAGCTGTTGCTTCAATATTTGAAAGAGTCGCCGAAGTTTGACCTGCAGAAGCTGTCATCGAGGCATTCACGGGACATGCAATTGTCGGTGCTGTAAGATCTGAAGTATTGACAGATCCTGCATTAAAAACTGTAGTACCTATTGTCCCATTGTTAGCAGCGTAGTAGGTAATTACAGGAGCAATACTCCCATCACCAGTAACTGAACTAGTCATTCCTGAGGCAAGAATATCAAATTTGATAGAAAAGATTCTATCTCCATTATTCGCACTCGCCCCAGTTCCATTTGGATTTCCTGAACTCCAACCAAAAGTCATTTTCCCATCGCTCACAAAAGAACCTCCTTGCCCGAAGCCAAATTGGCCGCGCGAAAGATTTGCTAGGTTGAAATTGATTGGGCCTTCTGTAACGTCGGTGTAATCAAAACCAATAATTGCAGGATCCCACACGATTGTAAAAGAACCTGCTTCTAATTCGGTAAGGCCATCGACAGTGACGTCAACAATAAGTTCAGTAGCGCCAGCACAAGCCTCTGGCGAGCTGAACGTATACGTCAGTTCGGTAGCTTGAGCACGGAGTACCGTGAAGTTCGCCAGGCAAAAAGCCATGGCTAGTAAAAATAAACGCATAAACCCTGTGTTATGTAAAACGTGTATCAGCACCTGTTTTGCAGAAGCAGAACAAGTTGGATTTCAATTCTGGGAGAAGTGTAAAAAAATCAGTTGGGTCGGAAGGTCCCCAAAGCGTTTCAAAAAGGGAGGGGTAAATAGTATTCGGACAGGTTAGACGTTTCTAACCTGTCCGAGTACTTCAAAAATTACTTAGTCAAAAGCATTGACTTTGTAGCCATACCTTGAGCAGTAATTAATTGATAGTGATAAGCACCAGCAGCTGGTAATTCTTCAGCACGAAGCTCAAGTGTTTGCTTTCCAGCAAAACCTGATAATTGACGAGTCAAGACAACACGTCCATTTACGTCAATCACTTGAAATACAACATCACCAGCACTTGGCAATGAGAAATCAATTAGGGTATTCACACTATAAGGATTTGGCCTGTTTTGCGAAAGCGAGAAAGACGTACCGTTAACTGAAGAAGTATTACTTACAGATTCGAAGACGAGATCAACATCCCACTGACTACGATCCTGACCATATGCAAGTGCATTCGTAAGGCTGCTGTTCATATCAAGTATTTCACTCAACAATCCATCTTCCTTAGCAATAAGGGTAATCGTGAATACGACTTCTCCGTCTTGGTAATCTACCTCTGTAGCATTATCCCAAACGTGTGTGAGTAGTGCGTCTGATGCATGGTTAAAGTTGTTGGCATTCATACCAGCCAAAACTCCTGGCTCAACAGCTTCGAGTGTTGCTGCATCTTCATCAACAGTTAGTGTAAATTGATACCCAAGAACATCGCTGAAGTTACGTGTCTGCAACTCTACTTCATATGTTTCACCAGCGACCAATGCTTGATCTTGCACGCCAAATTCAAGGGTATTTAAAGTTCGGCTTTGAATACCTCCACCATTGGTGATAGATGACGCAATTGCTGTACGATTGATATCCCCGATCTTAACTCCGATAAAGTCAACATCGATGATATTACCCATTACGTTGTTGAAGCTCGCAGATTGATCGTATGCAGGAACATCTGTTGCATCTGGCGTAAACACAAGAGGCTGTCCATCAAGTACAAATCTCCAACTCGTATTATTCGTAAACTCGTAGTTAATCGGATCAAGTACGGTTTGTTGAACCTCAATGATGTCAAGAATATTAATGTCTCCATCAGGTGCAACGTCAGCTGCAATACGGTTGTAAGCATCATTGATTTGCTTGGCAGGATTCGTCAAAACGTGCTGACGTAAGTCCGCTAAATCAATAATATCTACTCCATTGCTGTAGTTGATATCCTTGAAAGGTGCAACAGTTGTTGTTCCTCCCATAGGTACCGTATAGCTGTATGTACCAGCTGCTCCAGTAGTAACAGTTCCACTTGAGCTTCCAAGGTATCCAACATCAGCAAGTGCGATGGCATTGGCACTCGCATTAGCAGTAGTCAATGATCCTGACACAGTAGCCGAGGTCCCGTTACCTATGACGGTAATAACTCCAGGAGTCCCGGTGGCAGGTGTCAAGATTACGTTCGTTCCATTGACATTCTGAACTGCATTAAATGCTGTAGCAGAACCGTCAATAATTACATCTGTCATATCGCCCACCATACCTTCTAATTCAATATCAATCATGAAGAGGTTTGCTCCTGATGCTGCGAGACTTACTTGACTTGAGCCTGAGTAACTAAATGTAAGCTGATCATCAGTTACGAATACCGACCAGTCTGCAGGACTGAATATTGGGTTAAAGGTGATGTTATTGACAAAGTTTGCAACGCTAGTAGAAGGAAGACTGATTGTACCAGTCAGACCATTCACATTTACAAAATTCATCGCATTGATTCCTAACTGAACAGTTTCTCCAGTCAGTCCTGTAGCAGAACCTGCTGTGATCGTTAATGGCGCAAGAACACTTACCGTCGAGGTGCATGTTGAAGGGTTTCCTTCTTCATCTGTCACAGTAAGAACAACAGGATAGTCGCCCGGTGCAGTAAATGTTGTTTGGTCAAGAGAGAGTGTCAAGTCGGCTGCTGCTGAACAGTTATCCGTACTTCCTTCATTAATGTCGGCAGCAGTGATGGTTGCGACTCCGTTCACTAGAGTTACAGTTACGTTATCACAAATTGCATTTGGACCTTGCTGATCCTCAATAGTGATTGTGAACGTCCCTGTTGTATCATTTCCTGAAGGATCTGTCGCAGTGAAGGTTATTGGATAAACCCCGGCCGCAAGAACACCTTGAATTAGGTTTGCTCCGTTTCCAATACCAGAATCATTTGTGAACGATATTACGCTTGCATCAGCACAATCCGTGGTTAAGGCCGCAAGATCAATATCAACCGTTCCTTGACATGTTCCCATGTCTGTTGGAATAGTCTGGCTGCTAATATTAACAACTGGAACATTTGTGTCTTCCACTTGATAAGTGATCGCAATTGAGCTGGCTGTATTACATCCATCTGTCGCAGAGTATTGACGAACCAGGAAGTAATTGTAAAAGTTAGAGAGTGTTGGATCTGTACCTTGGTTTGAAAAGTCTGATGCAATCGAAACCAATGGTTGAACTCCGCAATCATCTGAAGCAGTGAGTACCGGGAAAGCATCCGGAGTACACTCAAATACTCTAAATCGATCTGCTGGTAGTGGAGCATTATCGAATGTTGGTACCGTGTTGTCCTCAACAGTAATGATTTGAACATAAGTTGCGGTCAAACTACCTGCAGTTGCAGTATGTGTACGCTCAATAGTGCGGCAATTATCAGAAGTTCCTGAAATAGTTATGTCAGAAGTTGTGATCACTGCAACTGTTCCACATGAATTGACAGCTGATGCAACGCCTACAATTGCAGGATCAGTAAGATCGTCACTGCAATCAACGGTTACATCTGCAGGAGTAGAGGAGAATACAGGGTTAGTAGATTCTGAAATAATCACATTCATTGAACATGAACTTTGATTACCCGCAAAATCTGTAACAGTAAGCGTAACTCTTCTAAACCCAACGTCAGCACAAGTGAACGTAGACTGACTAAGTTGATAGCTTGCTATACCGCAATTGTCTGAACTTCCATTATCAACCTGAGTCGCTGCTAAAGTAGCGATACCTTGACTCGATAAGGTGATGTTGATACCTGGGTTGCAGCTAGCGGTAGGACTTTCCATGTCCTTCACTTCAAAATTCAATGTCAGCATATCACTGTTGCCTGCAGGGTCCTCAGCGACAAAAGTGATGCTATGCATACCTGCTGGATAATTCCCCTGTGCAACGAATGCTCCGTCGCCCATTGGGGCATTATTAGATACGGTCAGTTCTGTTGCTGGAGCACATCCATCAGTGATTAATCCCGTCAGATCAAAAGTGACTAATGCTGAGCATGAACCAGGATCCATTGAGATTTGCTGAGTAGTTACGATTGTGGCATCAAATACTGGAGCTTCGGTATCACGTACTTGAATCATTTGTGACCTCATGCTACTGTTACCACATGAATCAGTCGCTGTCCACGTACGCATGATGTCAAAATTGTAGTAATCAGCATCACTTGGTGTAACCGTAAACATGCCCATACTGATACGGGTATCTGTAGTGTCTCTAACTACGTCCGTTACGTTCACATCGCAGTTATCAGATATTGCAGGTGTGATGAGCGCAGGTATTGAGCACTCCGCTACTGGCGGGTTAGGATCGATATAACCTGTTGCCATCGGATCCATTTCAAATACTGGAGCGCTGTTGTCTACAACAGTGATATCCTGAAAAGCAAAACTGATGTTACCTCGAGAATCTTCCGCAGAAAAGCGACGACGAATCGTACGGCAATTACGACTGGTTCCTGAAAGGGTTTGGTCTGTGAACGTTACTGAAACTGCTCCATCACAGTTATCAATAGCTGTCGCTAATCCTGTATTCGTTGGATCTAGGGACTCGCTACAATCTTGAGAAAGAATATTTGCAGGAGCTGAAATTTGAGGTCCAAGGTTATCGTTCACCACGACCGTCGTCTGACAGTAGCCAACATTCATTGATTGATCTGTAGCCGCGATATATACCGTACGAGAACCAATACTATCACAATCGACAACCATTGTTGGCCCTAAATCGACGCCGAAAGCATCTACAAAACTGAACGTAATGTTTCGTCCATCGCAAGCATCCATAGAGCTTCCATTATCAAAGCTTGATGCTTGTAAAGTTGCTGTTCCAGTTTGATTCAGGTCTACGGTTTGGAATACACATATGACCTGTGGTGCAGCCTCATCGGTAACAGTAATGTTACTTGTACAAAGACTTGTGTTACCTGCCTGGTCTGTGACCTGTAGTTCGATAGCTGTAGAGCCGCCAAGATCACTACAGGTAAAATCCATCGTCGCAGCATATGGTCCACCAACTGGTCCAACCAGAGTTGATAACGGTCCACAGGCATCTGCATAAAATGATTCGCCTGCTCCAGCAAATGAGATTGCAGAAGCTGGAATAGTTGTGCCTATGCTAGTTGAAAGTTCACTAATCCAAACTTGACCTCCTTGTCCTCCAGGAAGCATGTCTTTTGCTTCAACATAGAAAGCAATTGATTGTCCAGCGTTTAGGTTAACTGTTGTTGATCCAGTCGCTGTTGCTGAAGCTAAGGATGTTAGCATCCCGTTTAAAACATAGCCGAAGTCAAATCCGGGATCTGTACTTGAGGTGCTATAATCAAAACTTAGATCGTAAGCATTGGTAGCTGTAAAACTTGCAGTTGTTAAACTATCATCCGCAGGAGTTGAAAGGTAAAGGTTGCCTGCAAGAAGCTGTTCTCCCGAAACACTTAGATCTCCATTGGCGTCTAGACTCAATGTCTGGTCGATACAGCTTATCGCAGGTGCAGTTATTTCATTCAGGGTCAATACTGAAGTACATAAGTCTGTATTTCCTGTTTCATCGTAAACCGTCACTAGGATGTGCACGGTATCAGAAGCGTTCGCAGCAAGCGCAGCCTGATCGAGATCTGCACAGCCAAAGCTTGTACGTGAAAAGCTAACACTGTCAACACCACAATTATCAGAAGACCCAGCGATGATAGCCATCGTATCTGCAAGTGTAAGGGTGTACCCTCCAGTTAGGTCTAAATTATGAGTGAGGTTTGTACATAAGGCAACTGGTGCTTCTGTATCCATCAGTGTTACTGTGGAGGTACATGTATTCGTGTTTCCATTTCCATCAGACACTTGTAGGGTGAGGTCTACAGATGCACCATCAGTGCAATCCAGCGTAATAGAAGGGAAGAAGTTTACTCCATCTTCACTAAGCATTCCTGTAGTAGGATTGCCACATACGTCAAATCCAGCAATCGGGCCAGCCGCTACGTCTTGTGGAGTTATTGTTGTTTGGCCATTTGCGTCAAGGACGCGCGTGATGTTTTGGCAAAAAGCTGCAGGGTTACTGTCGTCAATCACTTCAACCGCAGTTGTGCACTGACTCATATTTCCTGCTGCATCAGATACCAATAAGATTACATCTACGGTCGTACCAATATCCGTACAATCAAAAGTTGAACGAGAGAGTGCTAAGGTTACTGCACTGCAATCATCATTACTTCCATTGTCGATTTGAGCTGTAGTTAGAGTGGCTGTTCCGTCATTTCCAATACTCAGCTGTAGCGTGGAGTTACAAATGGCAGTCGGTGCATTACCATCGTTTACAGTGAGCATATAACTGAATGATCCAGTATTGTTAGATGGATCAAGAACACTAAAGAGAACTTCATAAACTCCAACTGGTAAATTTTCACTAACAGTAAGACCAGATCCAGAGTTAACAATCGTATTTGACTGATCGATAATCACATAGCTCGCATCCAATGCAGTTAGTGGCGCGCAATTATCAGTTACATCGTTTGAATAATCGGCAGTAAAAGCTCCGAAGCAAGGACCTGCAGTATTTGCCCCTGTACTGATCGTTCCAGATATAGGAAGTCCTGCAGTAAAAATTGGGGACTCTGAATCACTGACAATGATCTCTGTTGAAATGCTAGCGGTATTTCCAGCGCCATCATCAGCGGTGTAAGTAGTTGTGATATTGTAGTTGTAAAAATCACTTGCTCCTTGACTTGTTCCTTGTGTAGAAACAGTCGCAACTAATACAGGAAGAGCTCCAGCGCAATTATCTAGTGCGGTTACCATTGGTGCCGCTACTGCTGGTCCATCACATGACACGTTTTGCGAAAGCGGATATGTCATTGGATCCAACGTTATAGTTGGCAAACCGGAATCCGTTACTGAAATTTGCTGCGTACCTGTAGTTGTATTATTATGAATATCAGTGACACTAAATGTTCGGACGAACGAATAAGGCACAATTGGACTCGAAGCCGGACCGTCACTAAAAGTGACGCCAGCTGAAGACACTCCACAAGCATCTGTCGCAGAAGCCATCATCTGAGTTGCAGGCAGCATGCACTCATAACTAGCAGAGGCCGGGACTACAAGTGTTGGAGGAGTGCCGTCAGCAACAGCTACATCTACTGTGCAAGTAGATGAATTATTTGCTGCGTCTGTTGCAGTAATAGTCATCTCCAAGCTGGCCATTCCAACGTGACTGCAGTCATATACATTCCCCGTGAGAGTAATGGTAGGGTTGCCGCAATTGTCAGTCACTGATGAGACTACATCAGAAAGCGAGATTGAACCTTGTCCAGAACCATCAAGAACCAGTGTATAAGATCCAACACAAACTATTTGAGGTGCAGTAATGTCAGGATTGCATTGCGCATCGACTTTCGATAGTTGGAAAAACATAAAAGTCAAAAGCAATACGCAATATTGCACTACCTGTATGGCGATAGAATGGTATTTGTTCCTCATGGGGAGCTGAATTTCAATGTTGATTAAAGAGCAGATTTAATCAATCCTATAGATTGATACATGTAAAATTTGTAGGGCACAGGTATAGTCCTGCACCCATTGAGTGTTTCAGCGTTATGCTTTGTGTAAGTGAGGGGAATCCTACACGATGCGAATCCAGTAAGCTGTATAATTTACACATTAAAGCTTTCTAGACCGAACTGCTTAATGAATTCACCAAAAGGCAGCTCTATGTCCCTAGTCTACTCAAAAAGATAAAACTTTGAGTATTACAAAAGTAAGCCTACACTTTAGGGTATTTCATGACCTTTTTACGGTAATACTTGACATAAACAAGGTATTTACTCAATCATATTAAATATTATCATAAATCATAATTATACATATCCTATATTTATACACTATATAATCAAGAGTATTAGTAGCTTTCGGCCATGGCTAAGCGTAAACCGAAATTCTATGTTGTATGGAAAGGGGCTAAACCAGGAGTGTACAATACTTGGCCTGAAGCAAACGCGCAAGTGGCTGGATTCCCTAGTGCAAAATTTAAAAGCTTCCCTACACGAAGTGCAGCCGAACATGCGTTTAAAGTAGGGCCTTCGCAGGCCTCCGACTCTGTTGGACAAAAACGAAAAAAGGCATCAACTGGAGGATCAAGCTCAGGGATAATCAAACCGAGTCTAAGTGTTGATGCAGCCTGCAGCGGCAACCCAGGCAAAATGGAATACCAGGGCGTTAGCACTGCTACAAAGGAGAGAATTTTCCATCAAGCATTCCCATTAGGAACCAATAATATTGGAGAATTCCTCGCGCTGATTCACGGTATTGCATTCTGTAAAGCGGAAGGCTTACACGACATGCCAATTTACACAGACAGCAAAATTGCAATGGGCTGGCTAAAAAAGAAGAAATGTAAAACAACTCTTCCTCGAAATGCAAAAACGGAAACGCTGTATCAACTCATCGACAGAGGAGAAGTTTGGCTAAAGGAGAATACCTTTAGAAATCCTATTCTAAAATGGGAAACAAAAACATGGGGTGAAATTCCAGCAGATTTCGGAAGAAAATAGATTAAAGTTTATCGATGGCCAATCGCAAACTTCATTCTATAGTCCGAACTTACTTGTCCCTTTTTGATTTTATCCAACTTCCTAGAGATAAGACGTCTCTTTAAAGGCTTTAGCTTTTCAACGAATAGGACTCCGTCAATATGGTCATACTCATGTTGTATGACTCGCGCGTTCATACCTGTAAAGGTTTTAGTATGCTCTACGAAGTCTTCATCTAAATATTTGAGCGTTATCCGCTCGGGGCGCTCCACTTCCCCTCGAACATGCGGTATGCTGAGGCAGCCTTCTTCGTAGGCCCATTCCTCTCCATCCTCTTCAATTTTCTGGGCATTAATAAATGCTCCTTTAATTCCAACTTCCTTGGAATCACCTTCTTCATCTTGGAGTTGCACGGTATCTACAAGGAAAATCCGTAAAGACTTTCCGATTTGAGGAGCTGCTAACCCTACCCCACTCGCATGGTACATCGTCTCCCACATATTTGCAAGGAGTTCTGGTAAGGCTGTATTAGTAACGTCCACATCTAAGGCACGTCTCTTTAAAACGGATTGCCCGTAGGCATAAACTGGCAAAATCATAGGCAAAAACAATCAGATCACCATCGACCTGAGTCGCGAAGGTAGCGTTCCAAAATGATCCCAGCGGCAATAGAATCTAAAGCCCCCTTCTCACTGCGCTTTTTTTTACCTACGCCAGTATTTCTTAAGTACTGAGCCGCTTCCTTACTAGACTTGTACTCATCCGTAAAGTCAATTTGCAAAGAAGGAATCTTTTTTATCAGCCTTTCGGCAAAACAAGTGATATCCTTTTGAATAGTGTTTGCAGTACCATCAATATGCTGGGATTTAGTAAGTAGGACAAGTGAAACATCATCTGAGGACACAAAATCTACAATGTAGTCCAAGAGTTTTTCTGGAGCTATCCAAGGCTGCGGATTTACGCTAAGCTGAAGTGGATCGGTCCAAGCAATACCACATCGTCTTTTACCGTAATCTATCGCTACTATTCTCCCCATTAGATTTATCAGATTTTATACGCTTTCGTCCAAACCAAGTAAAAGCGCTTCAGACCTCAAGTCGTCGCCAAAATATAACAACCATCTAATCGAAGTAGTTGGCAAAAAAAAAGCCCCCTCCCGACCGAAGTCGAGAAGAGGCCATCCCAAAAACCGATTTACCTAAATAATCGGCTCTTGAGTTATGACAGCAATCAATTACTTGATCACTACCATCTTGCGTGTTGCAGTGAAGTCACCTGCCGTGAGCGTGTAGTTCAACAAGCCTGCAGATGGAAGCTCGCCTGCAGCGATCTCTACCTGTGAACGACCTGCGTCAAACTGACCCGCTGTACGCCATACAACCTTACCTGTTACATCTGTAACTGTCAACGTCGCAGATCCTGATTCAGCTAGCGTAAAGCCAATCTGAGTAGTTCCTGCAAATGGG
>CALDTK010000057.1 GCA_937924035.1 uncultured Saprospiraceae bacterium
TTTTTCAAAGAAAAACTTCAGGATAGCTTTTGGGTATCCCTTTTAGAAAAAATTTCATAGTCGTTAGAGGATCAATGGGCTAAAATCCCGCACAATTGGAAGTATCTATGTACTGGATAGAAAACACTATCTCCACAAGAAGAACCCATTAATATCATCTCGTGATCTTCATTGCAGCCATTTCTATCGCGCTTTTCATAGCTGCTCTCATACTTGCGAAAAAGGAAAAACATAAGTCCGATGTCATCCTATTTATCTGGATGCTTCTCAACGCAACGCACATAGCTTTTTTCTATCTCACCTTTACGGAAGCTATATACGACTTTCCATTTCTCCTCGGTTGGGCGTTCCCCTTACCTCTGCTTCATGGAGTGTTGTTGTACCTCTATGTAACATCCGTATCGCATCAACTTCCGAAAAAAAAGCTGGCCCTTTTCGCCCACTTCATTCCGGCAATTCTGACGATAGGTTACTTGATTCCTTTCTTTCTTTTGCCTGCAGAACAGAAAATTGAAGTATTCAAGAAGCATGGCGAGGGATACGAAACCTTTCTTTTCATAAGCTTACTAGCTACCTGCATCTCAGGAATTGTATACGTGGGGTGGTCTACACACCTCATACGCATTCACAAAAAGCGCATACGAGAAGAATTCTCGAACCTTGCGGAGATCAACCTGAAATGGCTTCAATTCATCACTTACGGTCTAGGAATCGTTTGGTCTCTTATAATTTTCAGTCAAGATGACGGTCTGATCTTTATGGGGGTTTCCATTTTTGTGATCTTGATTGGCTTCTTCGGAATTCAACAAAAAAACATCTTTCACTCTGATTTAGCGGTCCTAAGTGGAGACCGCATTCAAGAACAAACTAAGGAGTCAACCGCATCGCCAAAAGAAAAATATAGTAGTTCTAGGCTATCAGAAGAAAAAGAGAGGTTGTACTACGACCAATTAGAGGTCAAAATGAGAGAAGAGAAAATCTTCACCAATATTGAGTTATCACTAAGTGAGTTGGCAAAGTCGCTAGACATCCCACCCAACTACCTCTCTCAAGTGATCAATACGCGTGAAGGCAAGACCTTCTATGACTATGTCAACAAGTTCAGAGTCGAAGAATTCCAAAAGCTAGTGGCCGATCCTAAAAAGCAGCACTTGACACTGATTGCACTGGCTTTTGAAAGTGGCTTCAATTCAAAGTCCTCGTTCAACCGCTACTTCAAAAAAGTGACAGGTCAAACACCTTCTAAGTATGTAAAGGCATTGAGAGGCTAACAATTCAAAAAAATCCGCCAAAATAAGTGTCAAACTACCCGTTGACACGTTTGAACCTTCAGTTGTAGTGAGGTTTGTGGCTCAAACCCACAAACATGAAACTGAAATTCATCAACCAACTACTCGCTCTCATCTTCATCACGCTTTGCTCCTGCGAAGAGATCAGTTTGGAAGAAGATGGCGCACTCGTTCCATTAACAGTAATGGAAGATCCTTCCATCCCATCCATTGATGTCAATGGAGTCAAGCTGCACGCCGAATCGTTCGGCAATCCTTCCGACCCCTTGCTTGTGGTCATACACGGAGGTCCTGGTGCCGACTACCGGAGCGTGCTCAACTTCAAACAACTTGCCAGCGATAGCATGTTTATCGTTTTCTACGATCAACGTGGCTCTGGACTATCTCAAAGACTAGGGAAGGAAGGATTCTCAAGTGTTCAAGTCTACATAGATGAGCTAGAAGGAGTTATCGCACACTATCGCCAAAGCAGTTCTCAAAAAGTAGTGCTTGCAGGTCACTCATGGGGTGCGATGCTGGCAACAGCTTACGTCAATCAAAACCCAACCCGTATTGCAGGTTTAGTCCTTGCAGAACCTGGTGGGCTCACATGGCCTCAAACAGAAACATACCTTGAGAGATCAAGACAATTAAAACTCTTTGATGAGTCCACGAATGATTTTGTCTACCTCGACCAGTTTATTACGGGAAGTGACCACAACACCCTTGATTACAAACTGGCCTTATCACTCGCCGGAGATGTAACTACCGGTGATTCATCTCCCCCTCAATATTGGAGATATGGTGGAATTTGCAATATCGCCTCGATCGAACTAGCGATCAACCATCCTGAGCAGTTGGATTTCACTGCGAACCTGAGTGATTTCCAACCTAAAGTACTCTTCGCTTATAGCGAACTCAATACAGCCTACGGCCTAGAGCACGCCAAATCGGTTGCAGCACCATTCCCAACTGTCGAATTGATAGAAATTATGGACTGTGGACATGAAATGCCCGAATTCGGCTGGGACAAATTGTACCCTAGCGTAAAAAACTACCTAACTGAAATCCTCTAACCATGAAGTACCTATTAATTTCAATCGCATTTCTTTGCGCGGCCTCTTCCTTTGGACAAAACTTAAATTGGTCGACGATACCTGAAACCCAAAAGAGTATAGCCTACTTCAACTTTGGCTATGATTTCGGTGCAACCCTGCAAGCCGGTTATGGATACCAAGTAAAAACCTTCAAACCCACCCTCCTGACCTTCGACTATTCGTTCCCGATGGGCGAAAAAATTGCCGATGATTTTAAGCTTAGGCTAGGTGCGCAACTTCCTATTCTGAAACAAAATCATTTCATCCTTTCGGGAAAACTCTACAGCAATTTCAGAAGACATGAAACCTCAATGGTCTCCATGGTGAGCTTTGGTTCTGAAGTAGCAGCGGTAGCTGGCTACTACAAGTCAACCTGGTATATTGCAGGAGAATTTGGGTTCGACAAGGCGATAACTACACAAGTAGTTCATTCTGAACGGATGAAAGAATATTACCCATCCATCAAAGACGGCTGGATTACACCAACTGGCGGGCAATTCTTTTTTGGAATCCAAGGAAGTAAAACCCTAGGCGAGAAACTAGAACTTTCACTTCGAATAGGAGGAACAAACGCCCAATCGACTGATGAAAACGCCTTGCTACCCTACTATGGCCAAGTCGGATTGATTTACAAGATTTTGCCTAAGAAAAAGGAACTTAGTCAAAACATTCCCAGTAGTCGAGGAGTCTACAAAATCCACTTAGACAATTTTAATAAGCAAGGAATTACAGTCGAACCTAGGTAAATGTCTAAATAGAAACCTTTGGCCTACCTCTAATTCTCGCTCGTGCAACAGCTAAGTTACAAGAACTATACATTGGAATGTATAGGCTAGTACCTTGCGCGAGCAACGCGCACAATGTCCCACTCGTTTCCCTTAACCATAGGCATTCTAGCCCACGTCGATGCAGGCAAAACCTCGATTACTGAGTGCTTGCTGCACCATGCTGGAGCTACCAAGGCCATAGGAAGCGTAGACAAAGGGTCGGCCATCACGGATGGACTAGCCATGGAAAAAGAAAGAGGGATTTCCATAAAGGCATCTTCTGTGAGCTTCGAATGGAATGAGCAGCTCTTTCAGTTAGTAGACACACCTGGTCACATTGATTTTGCAGCTGAAGTAGATCGCTCACTATCCATATTGGATGCAGTAATCTTGGTGGTTTCTGCGAAGGAAGGCGTTCAAGCACATACGCTAAACCTATGGGAGAGCTTAGTAGAACGAAAGCTCCCGGTTCTTGTATTCATCAATAAGATTGATCGGGATGGAGTCGATGCAGAACAGGTGTTCCTAGATCTCGAAAAAGACCTAGGAGCCAAGCTCTTCGCGCTCAACTATCCTGAACTATCTGATCCAGACAATCCTAAGCTGATAGATTTTGGCAACGCAAGTCCCCTAGGACTGCAGGAAAGCAGAAACCACATAGAATCAAAGATTATTGAGACATCTCTCGAAAACCTAGCGGAATGTGACGAAGCCTTTCTACAGCAGTACCTCGATGGGGAGCTTACAGAATTAGAAAAGGTTTTGGCGAAAGCTAAAAAACAGATTAAGGAAGGGATGCTGCATGGCGTTCTCTTTGGAAGTGCAAAGCTGGAGCTGGGAATTGAAGCGTTACTCAACGGTCTCAAAACACTAATTCCTCAACCCGAGGCTTACTACTCTACCCCAGCAGCCAAAGTTTTTAAGGTCTCCTTTCATCCAAAACAAGGGAGACTAGCCCATATCAAATCATTTGGAAAAACACTTCGGAGTAAGGATGTCATCTACTCACAACAATTAGATAAAGAAGTAAAAATCAACCAACTTTTTAAGCCAGACCTTGGTGGCCTAACACAAGTCGCATCATTACACCCTGGAGAAATTGGTGTTGTGAACACTTCTGATATTATTCTAGCAGGAGACATTCTAGGATACGAAGACCTGAAAGAGGAGTATTCAAAAATCAGCGAAGCCGTTCTTGGGGTTGAAGTTGTCGCAAAGGAGGTAAAGGATTATCAAAAATTAGGAGAAGCACTGGACATCCTACACCTAGAAGATCCAACCTTAGACTTTAAGTGGTTTAAAGAGGAGCGCCAATTTCATTTAAAAATTCTTGGCCCAATACAGACCGAGGTTCTCAAAGAAAACTTAGCTCAACGCTGGAACATTGCTGCTGAATTCCTTCGTCCAAAAGTGATCTATAAGGAGACACCTTCTAGCACCGCAGAAGGCTACGTACGCTACTGGATGCCCAAGCCTTGTTGGGCAATTATGACGTTTCTAATTGAACCCGCTCCACTTGGAAGTGGTGTTTCATTTACCAATAAGGTAAGGACGAGCGACATCAGTAAAAAGTATATCAATGAGGTGAAGCGCGCCATTCCTTGGTCGCTCAAGCAAGGTATCAAGGGCTACGAAGTCACGGACCTTGCGATAACCTTATTGGAAGGTAGTGAGCATACTGTGCACTCTAATCCGGGCGACTTTCTTTTGGCGACGCCGATGGGAATCTTGCGTGGGTTGGAAAATGCAGGGACGGATTTACTAGAACCGATGTATGCGTTTGAAATTAAAGCTCACCAAGATCACCTGGGCCCTATCTCTAGTGATTTAAACCAAATGTTTGCACAAATTGATCCACCAGTTTTCGAAGAAGAGTTCTTTACTATTTCTGGACGCGTTTCTGTGGCCTTAGCTATGGATTATTCTATTCAATTTAATACAACTACTTCGGGGAAAGGTCGACTAAAACTCGCCTTGGATGGTTACGAAAAGACCGCGACAACAGAAGATAAAATTAGAGCATACAAAGGTGTTTCTCCATTAGATGAAGCGCAGTGGATCTTGCACAGGCGAGGAGCTTTTAAAGCGGA